>CAZKIZ010000037.1:0-14621 GCA_964552935.1 uncultured Rhodohalobacter sp.
TCGGGGAAGTTCCGGTTCGTTATGCAGGCCCCGCAGTTTCCGTTGAAAAAGAGGCGTTCATCTTCTACGCAAGATCAGGCATAGTAAGCAAACTGTTCCTGGTACTTTACGTAACGGTTTTTCTCTGGTACTTAAGAAAGTTCATTGCCGGTCTGCGTACCCCGGGATTCTTTACCCGAAAGAATGCTTATTACCTGAAAATCACCGCGTGGATGGCTATTATCGCTCCTTTTTTAATATGGACATGGAACTCATTCATAAGGCCGGACCTTTTTGCTGATCTCCAATTTACGAGAGCGTCGGAGGTAAGCTCCGGACTTGCACAGCCGTTGCTGATGCTGCTGTTTGGACTGGTTTTGCTTGCCATCGCCTGGAGTTTTGACCAGGGCGTAAAACTTCAAAAAGAGCAGGAGCTAACGATATGAAAATCTTTGGAAGCTGGTCAATTATCTCATTTCTGCGATTAACTGCCCAATTAATCTGGGTGGTCTTGATTGTTACTATTGCGATGCATTTTTTGTTGCTTGGGATTTTTATCTATTCGGGAGGTGAAATAGGGGCCATATTTTCTGTCTACTTGGACTCATCATTTTTGGTTAATCACCTGAAAGAAGTATTGGCTGAAGAACAGGCATTTCTGTTTTCGGCCGGTAGTGTAGAGATGAGCTTTACACCGCTTCGGGGAGAACTGTTGAATGGAACCGTTTTATTACTAATTCAAATTGGAATTTTTGGATTAGCTCTATATGGTTTTTCTGTTCTGAAGAGGGTGTTAAACGCTATGCATAAAACAGACACCTTTACAGCACAAAATGGGTCTGATATTCGAATTGTTGGAATTCTTCTGGTAATTGCTGCCCCCATTCTTTTCCTGTTTGAGTGGGGTGTAAAGCTCTATTATGAATCTCACATGATGACAGATGAGATAATGGTAAACCTCCCTCCATTCGATTTCACTCTCTTTTTTGCCGGACTGACCTGTTTTGTGTTGGCCGAGATTTTCAATCAGGCGTCCATCATGCATGAAGAACAGAAACTTACGGTATAACCATGGCAATCATCGTAAATCTTGATGTGATGCTGGCTAAACGGAAGATGAGTCTCACCGAACTCTCCGAAGAAGTTGGTGTTACTATTTCCAACCTCTCCATCCTGAAAACGGGGAAAGCCAAAGCGATCCGCTTTTCGACTCTCGAAGCGATCTGTGAAGCGCTCGACTGCCAGCCGGGAGATATCCTGGAGTACCGGGATGAGGAATAATGAATAACCAACATTGAATGTTGAGTGTCGAATTTCGGGTTTCAGTTGCTCAGACATTTTTTTGAAAAATAATATTAAAACCTGGTTTTTGACTAATTGTGAGTAAACAGTCAGAACCGGGTTGCCCGGAGGAAAAATATCATTTCTCGGTACACCTAATCACCAATAGACCGATAACCAAAGCTGTTACCTTTCCGCTCATTCCACTTCAGAATGCCGAAATAAAAAAAATTTATTTTTTTCTGTAAGGGATCCCCGTTTTTTTGCTCATACTATTAAAAGCAAGAGTCAATATGGAACAAGAACAGGAACAATTTGATGCGGATCATTTCCTGGGCAGGAGTGTGAGGGAGATGAACCCGGATGAGCAGCCAAGGGAAAAATTCGTAAAGTATGGACCCGACAGTCTCTCAGATGCAGAGCTGCTGGCCATTCTTCTGCGAACCGGCAGCAAGCGAATGAATGTCATCCAAACATCAAATGCGCTGATTAATCACTTTGGCGGATTGAGAAATCTCGCCCGTCAAAACTGGCAGTCAGTGAGGGTGATCCCGGGAATTGCCAAAGTAAAGGCGGTAACCCTGGAGGCACTATTTGAACTTTCGCGCAGAATAGAAGTGGCTGCCCTGGGTGAACAGGTAAAGATAACCTCACCGCAGGATGCAGCATCTTATTTTAAACCTATACTCAGGGATGTTGCACACGAACAATTTTTGGTGGGGTTTTTAAGTAACTCAAAAGTGCTTACGGGGTATAAGAAGATCAGCTCCGGCGGCAGAAATTCCACCATCGTAGAACCTGCTGAAGTGATGCGCCAGGCTATACTGAACCAGGCAAACAGCATTTTACTGGTTCACAACCATCCATCAGGCACACTAAAAGAGTCGACTGCCGACCTGAGGCTGACAAGCAGAATTTCGGACGTTGGAAAAAAAATGGGAATTCCGGTTGATGACCATATTATTATTGCGGGGGACAGTTACATAAGCTTTCGTAATAAAGGGCTTTTATAACCTGTTTACAGGGTTCCGGCAAGCACCTGTTCAGCTCTGAAAACTACTGGGGCCTGTGCAGAGCTGAATTAATTAGATTTCCGTCCAGGTTTTTTGCAGTAGAAACTGCTTCTGTTATATTGATAATCCACGGGCTTAAAAATTTAACGGTATGGACTATTCAGGGTTAGTAACATCTATTAAAAACGGTGATGATTTAACTACGGGTAAACTATGCGCGGAAGCGACTCCTATTTTAAGAAAATACCTGATGAAGAAATTTGGAGCAGAACCCGCCGACGCAGACGATGCCATTCAAAAAATGTATGAGTATATCATCCATAAAATCAGGGAGGATGAAATTGAAAATCCAAAAGGGCTGCTTGCATACATGCTCAAAACGTGCAAACACAACTACCTAAAAACCCGGCGTGAATATTACCCCGATTTCATCGATTCAGTAAACGGAGAGATCTCAATTACTGCAAGGCAAATTTGGGTGCTGGTGGATGAAGAAGAGCAGGAAATTTTAAGAGATTGCCTCAGCCTTCTTCGCAAAGGGTATAAAGAGTTTATCAGCTTCTGGTTTAGCTTCCCAAATGCTTCAACTGAGGATGTTGCTGAACATTTTGGAATCTCAATAAATAACGCCTGGATACGCAAACACAGGGTGGTTAATAAGTTGCAGGAGTGCGTTGAAAAGAAAATTTAACTTTTTGTGAAATAAAAGTGTAAGGGGTTGGCTTAAAATGGACCATACTAATAAAAAATATCCGCAGTAAATATTGAGCTATGACCGAGAAACAGATAAACGAACAAATTACCCTATACATAAAGGGGGAGCTTTCAGAAGAAGAGGAAGATCTCCTGTGGGTTGAATTTTTAAATGACAAGAGGCTTTTCAAGAAGTTTCAGACCGAGTTAAATCTCTACGACCTGTTCCAAAATAAAAACTTTACGTTAAATGAGTCAGATTACAGAGTTGAGGAGCCCAGAGGGCGGTACACCCCATTTTACTATACAGCCGCAGCTGCCCTGCTCCTGATCTGCTCTCTTTATCTGTACAATGTAACCGGCAGCGGCACAGAGGCTCTTGCGATAGATAGTATAGAGTTGTCGGAAATGCTGGGCAGTAACATTTACAGGGATGATGAATCCACCGTTTCCGAAGCAGACAGAGATATAAACCGGGCGCTTGCGGCTGCACTTAATGGTGATACTGAGAGAGCGTATACAATCTTAACCAGTCTGCCGGCTGAACAACTCAGCAGCGCACACTCTTTGCAAGTTATGTTTAACAAAGGCATCCTGGCATACAACATTGGAAACTTCGACGACTCAGCTTCATACTTCTCTGAATTAACTTCACTTGAAGACGTTCCAGGATACATGACAGAGAGTGCAAATTGGTTTATGGCAAATTCTTTTCTGAAGCTTGGGGAGAGCGGCAAGGCCGAAGCGGTTCTTCAACTGATAATAGACCAAAACCAGATTCACACCGAAGATGCGAAAACTGTTTTAAAGAGACTCAACGAAACAAGATAGCCGGCAGAAGGTCTGTCAAAACCCCTCTCCCCGGTTTACAATCCTGTTCTCTTCATCAATAAACCCCTCAAATCGAGCCAGCTGTATAATTGTGGTCGACAGAAGCTGATCGATATTAATTGCTGAAGACCGCAGCCACTTATGAGTATCACGATCTTCTGGATACTTCTCTATACAATCTGTTGTGTAGTCCCGAAAATCCCTCACTTGCCTTAAAAGCTCTATCAATTTATTGGGACACTGGCACTCGATCATATCAGCATGTTTTTCGAGCTCTTCAATAGCCTGGTCACTAATTTGGCTGCCGTCCTGAACTGTAATATCCATCTTTTCGATTATTTAGTATTTGTTGGTAAGAGCCAATACGTCTGGACTTTACGCTCTTTGCCTTTTAGTTTTTTCATGGGCATTTTTTGAAATTTAAACCGATCGTCCAGCCTTAGCCTCGTTGTTTCTGAAACCAATACATCTACTGAAAAATACTTCGTCAGCCCTTCTACCCTGGATGCTGTATTCACGGTATCGCCAAGAACGGTTACCTGCGTTATGTTACCGGTTGTTATTTCTCCAACCGCAACTTCACCGCTATGAACTCCGATCCCGGTATTGACCACCAAATTATCATTGCGATACCGGTCAGCATTAATAGATGTAAGCCTTTCCCTGAGATCGAGTACGGATCCAATCGCAGCTTCTGCATGGTTAAACTCAGATTCGCCAACACCAAAATGAGCCAGAAAGCCGTCTCCCGTAAAACGATCTACAGTTCCGCCATTCGCCTCAATCTCATTTCCAAGTACAGCCAGAACATCATTTGCGAAAGTCACTGCCTCTATCGGATCCTGGTCTTCGAGCAGGGACGTAAAATTGCGGATATCACAGAAAAGAACCGTCGCGTCACACTTAAAACTTGTCATTTAATTCGTTACTCATCATCCCGTTAGAGAATTCAATAACAATTATAGTGATTTTGGCTTTAAAATAACAGCTTAACAGACGTTGAGTGATGTCTTGTAACAGTCACCCTGCAGGACATTTACATCCGCCTGCAAGCTACTGATCTTTCAGTACATCTTTAGCAAAGATGAATTCAACCCCTGGTTTTGGATCTGAATTTACTCAATCAAAATTTGTAAAAAGTCTGCGCCCTTTACCTTTTTGCACGGGGCAGAGGGTCGCGGTTCTCCTTTACGTGCAGCATTAACTCGGAATGGACGGACACCGGCTCGCATTCTTTTTTGGGGCCCACTCTTTCATATCCTCCGTCTGAATTCATGACCCATCTGAGCTGGTTATCTTTAAGGTATAAATTCAGTACAAAGTCCAGATATCGTCTTAATCCTTCATTTTCAACAGGCACCAAAACTTCCACTCGTGCATCGAGATTACGGTGCATCCAGTCAGCTGATCCAATGCAGTAGGATTTCTTTCCGCCATTCTGAAAATAGTAGCATCGGGAATGCTCCAGATACCGGCCCACAACAGAGTGGACCTTAACATTTTCGCTCAACCCTTTTTTGCCCGGTATTAAACGGCAGACGCCCCGAACAATCAGGTCGATGTCAACTCCGGCAGAAGATGCTTCATACAATTTTTCTATGGTCAGCGGATCTTCAAGACTGTTCATTTTCGCAATGATCCTGCCTTTCCCGCCATTTTTTGCAACTTTAATCTCATGTTCAATCAGCTCAAGTATTGTGTTTCGCATATACCGGGGCGCCACCAACAGATTGTCGTACGTTTGATCCGGAGCGTATCCTGTCAGCATGTTAAACACATCCGTCACATCTCCTGCAATTCCGGGATCACAGGTAAAGTATCCCAGGTCCTCATAGAGCTGTGCCGTATGCGGATGATAGTTTCCCGTGCCTATATGAACATAGCGAACGAGCTCCCTGTTCTGCTCACGTACAACCATGGTCATTTTGGAGTGAATTTTTAAACCCGGGATTCCGTACGATACATGAACCCCTGCTTTCTCCAGTTTTTGCGCCCAGGATATATTTCTCTCCTCATCGAACCTGGCTTTCAATTCCACCAGCACCGCTACCTGCTTCCCCTCTTCGGCTGCACGTATAAGCGCGTGCATGAGCGGCGAATCGCTGGACGTCCGGTACATCGTCTGCTTGATGGCAAGCACATCCGGATCTGAGGCAGCCTCTTCAATGAACCGCTGCGTAGATGATTCGAAACTGTGATAGGGGTGATGAACCATAAAATCTTCATTTTTGATGACATCAAAAATATCCGGCAGCTCCTCATCTATTTCATGGCGAAACACAGAATGGAGAGCCGGCACCCATTTTTCGTACCGTATGTGATTCAGCCCTGAAAGATCATAGAGCTGGGTGCAGTCTGCCAGGCCGATCGGCCCGTCCATCTCAAAAAGGTCTTTCTTCTTAATCTTCAGATTGTTCATCAGATACTGTTTCACATCAGCCGGCATTTCACAATCAATCTCCAGGCGCACAATCTCGGCAAACCTCCGCTCCCTCAGCTCGTCCTCTATCATCTCCAGCAGATCATCGGCCTCCTCATCCTGCCGCTGCACATCAGCATTTCGTGTAACCCGAAACAGATGAGCTGATTCGATGTCCATACCGGGGAAAAAGCGCCCGATTTCTTCCGTTACAATATCACTGATGGAGACTAAAACTCTTTTCTTCTTGTTCTCAGAGAGCGTAATCCACCTCGGCCTGTTGGACGGGATTTTCAGACGGGCAAAGTGAGTTTCATTCGTCGAGGGATTCCTCAGTTTTACCGCAAGCGATCTGCTCTTGTTCGATATAAACGGAAAAGGGTGGGCTTCATCAACGGCAAGCGGCGTAATAATCGGGTAGAGCTGCGTTTCAAAATAATCTTTTGCCTGTTGCTTCAGCGTCTTATTCAGACTACTGTACCGTAAAATTTCAACACCCTCCTTTTTCAGTGCCGGCAGCAGCCTGTTAAAATAGCAGTTACGGTAGGTCTTAATCATCCGCAGAACGTCTTTCCGTACTTCTTTGAGCTGCTTTTCAGGAGAGCGTCCATCTACCGAAAGTTTTGTTACCCCGGCATGGAGCTGGCGCTTCAGACCTCCTACCCGTTTTTGAAAAAATTCGTCCAGATTTGAGCATACAATCCCTATAAACTTTATTCGTTCAAGCAGCGGCACCGATGGATCTTCTGCCTGAGCCAGCACGCGCCAGTTAAACTGAAGCCAGCTTAGTTCGTAATTCAAAAAATAGTCGGGGCCAAAAAGTGTGCTGGCAGTCTCCGTAGAATCTCGTTTAGGTGAGGCTGTGGCGGTAGCCTTTTTTTTCTTGCCCGGTGTCTGATCTGAATATCCTGATGAGGTTTCAGCACTTTTTTTCTTTTGATTCTCTTTATCTGATTCCATGCTTTTGGTTTAGGCTAAGTAAAAGATTTCTTTGTAAGTTAGTTAATAGTAATTAACAAATAATAAACAGAACAAAATTCATTCGCTCTGTGCAGAACCCGCTTTTAGATCCCGATGAAAAAGAGCCTGTTGTAGAGGAGACACTTCGTCCCTCCACGATAAACGAATTTGTAGGCCAACAGAAAGTAATCAATAACCTGAGCGTTTTTATACAGGCGGCTAAAAAAAGGGGTGAGGCGCTGGACCACGTGATTCTTTCCGGCCCTCCGGGACTTGGAAAAACCACTCTTGCCTACATTATCTCCAAAGAGATGGGAGGGCAGATCAAACCCACCACCGGTCCTGTGCTGGAAAAACCGGGCGACCTTGCCGGAATGCTTACCAACCTGGAAGAGGGAGACGTTCTCTTTATTGATGAGATCCATCGTCTCAACCCGGTTATTGAGGAGTATCTCTACTCGGCTATGGAAGATTATAAACTCGATATTGTGATCGACTCGGGGCCCAATGCACGCAGTGTTCAGATCGACCTGAACCGCTTTACACTTGTAGGGGCAACAACGAGGAAAGGATTGCTCACCGCACCACTGAGAGCCCGCTTTGGCATTGATATGCGGCTCGACTACTACGACGTGGAACTGCTGCAGCGGATTGCCCTGCGAACTTCTCATATTTTAAACTTTGGGATCACTGAAAAAGGGGCCCACGAAATTGCGCGCCGTAGCAGGGGCACGCCTCGTATCGTGAATAAACTGCTGCGCAGAACGCGAGATTTTGCCCAGGTTGACGGGCTCGATACCATCGACGATGCCATAGCCGACAAAGCGCTGAACGCGCTGGATGTGGATCAGAACGGGCTCGACGAGATGGATATCCGGATCCTAAAAGCGATCATCGAAAACTATAGCGGCGGGCCGGTTGGCCTCGGAACACTTGGCGTGGCCGTGGGAGAGGATAAAGGGACGATAGAGGAGGTGTATGAGCCATTCCTCATTAAAGAAGGGTTTATGCAGCGGACACCAAAAGGCCGGATAGCCGCACCGAAAGCGTATCGTTACCTGGGCCTTCAGCCGGGCGGCGGTGAGTCGGATCTATTTGAAGATAACGGTTAATTGGGGCGTTAGAGAATTTGTTGATTAGTTAATTGGTTGGGTTACAGTAAAATGCGATTCCATAATCCCCCTAATTCTCTAATTTACCAATTAACTAATCACTATTATCTTCTCCTCTGTGTTAATCAATAAAATTTTGTACTTTTGGTGCCTTAATTATCCGAACCACGAATTCTGTATTGAATGAAAAATTTATTTACGTCCGAATCTGTATCTGAAGGACACCCCGATAAGATTGCCGACCAAATATCAGACGCTATTCTTGATGCAATGCTTACCGATGATCCGGACTCCCGGGTTGCAGTTGAAACACTGGTAACAACCGGTCTTGCCGTTGTTTCCGGTGAGGTGACTACAGAATCGTATGTGGATGTACAGGAAATTGTGCGTGAAGTGATTCGGGAAATCGGCTACACAAAAGCGAGCTATCGTTTTGATGCCGATTCCTGCGGCGTGCTAACCACTATTCATCAGCAGAGCCCTGAAATTGCCCAGGGTGTGGATGCCAATGATGATAAAAAACAGGGTGCCGGCGACCAGGGAATGATGTTTGGATACGCCTCAGGTGAAACTGAGGAGTATATGCCGATGACGCTCCAGTATTCGCACCAGCTGCTGAAAAACCTGGCCCATATTCGCAAAAACACGGCGCTGATGCCCTATCTCGGCCCCGACAGCAAGAGCCAGGTAACTGTTGAGTACGATGAGGAGGACAGGCCAAAACGTGTGGATACTATTGTAATCTCTACACAGCATGATGAGGGAGTGAGCCAGGCGGAGATACGTTCGGATATTAAAAAGCATCTTATCTCGGCCGTAATTCCCGAAGAGCTGATGGACTCCAACACGATTCTGCACGTAAACCCAACCGGCAAGTTTGTGATTGGCGGACCCCACGGCGATACCGGCCTTACCGGAAGAAAAATCATTGTTGATACCTATGGCGGCCGCGGAGCACACGGCGGCGGTGCCTTCAGCGGTAAAGACGCATCGAAGGTGGACCGCAGCGCAGCGTACGCCACTCGTCACGTTGCAAAAAATATTCTCGCTGCTGAACTGGCTGAAGAGTGCCTGGTTCAGGTAGCCTATGCCATTGGCGTGGCAGATCCCATATCGATCAGCGTAAATACATACGGAACCGGGAAAGTGAGCGATATTCAGCTCGCAAATGCGGTGAGCAAAACGTTCGATATGACCCCCTCCGGAATCATTGAGCGGCTGGATCTCAAAAAACCAAAATTTAAAGAGACCGCAGCATACGGACACTTTGGAAGAAATCAGTTCTCCTGGGAGAAACTCGATTTCGTAGACGCCATTGCAAACGCTGTAAAATAACAGATTCCTGCCCTACGTTCTGTGAATCACATTAAACCAAAGTTACTTTGGAATATCTCAGTATTACGCAAAAACGTTCGTAGCGCTGACTAACTGGCGATACATCCATTTCCCAACTCGTTAACGAACGTTTTTTACCATCTGATTCGAATTACTCACGTGTTTTTGGGTGAGCGAATCCCGACTTTTCTCTTCTTTTAAATTCCTGAAATTTATGGTACAATACTCCCCGTCAATTGAAATTAACTCAGGTTTCCATGCATAGACCATTTCTTCTATCCGCTTGTGCACTGCTCGCACTGTTTATTTCCGGATTGTCTCAGGCGATCGCACAAGACCAGCCCGTTGCGTTCCAGGGTGCTGAAATTATTACCGTTGCCGGCGATCCTATCCCGAACGGAACGCTTGTAATTCAAAACGGACAGATTATTGCAGTCGGTCCATCGGCAGCGGTCTCTGTTCCCGGCGATGCAGAGATTATTGATGCATCGGGCAGTGTGATTATGCCGGGCCTGGTTGACAGCCACTCACATATCGGCGAGGGCGACGGCGGCGACCGGTCAGCGGCACTTCACCCCGATGTACGGATTATGGACACCATCAACCCAACAAGCGATTCGTTTAAACGAGCCCTTTCAGGCGGGGTAACGACAGCCAATATTATGCCCGGATCGGGCCATCTGATGAGTGGTCAAACCGTTTATGTGAAATTGAAAGAGGCCAACACCATCGAAGAGATGCTGATCTACTCTGATGAAGAGAACGGCATATACGGCGGACTGAAAATGGCCAACGGCACAAACTCCATCCGCACAAGCGGCCCGTTTCCCGGTACCAGAGCCCGGTCATCCGCCATGGTGAGAAACCTCTACATCCAGGCGCAGGAGTATAAAGCAAAAGTTGATGCCGCCAATGGTGATCCCGACGAGATGCCGCCGCGAAATTTACAGATGGAAACCCTTGTTGAGGTACTGGAAGGGAAACGAATTGTCCATAATCACACCCACCGGCATGATGATATTCTGACAGCGATTCGCCTGGCCGATGAGTTCGGATATCGCATGGTACTGCATCACGTAAGCGAGGGGGGACAGGTGGCTGAAGAAATAGCAGCCTCAGGGTATCCCGCGTCTATTATTGTGCTCGACTCTCCCGGCGGAAAGCATGAGGCTATTAACCTGGATTACGAAATCGGGCGCAAGCTGGAGGAGGCGGGTGCTGATGTGGCCTATCATACGGATGATCCGATTACTGATTCACGTCTGTTTCTGCGGTCAGGTGCCTTTGGCATCAGGGCAGGAATGAGCCGTGAAAAGGCGCTTGAGGCGCTCACAATCGCCAACGCCCGCATGATGGATCTGGACCACAGAGTTGGTTCTCTGGAAGAGGGTAAAGATGCCGATTTTATCATTCTGAACGGTGACCCCTTCAGCGTCTACACGCAGGTACAACAGACCTGGATCAACGGAAAGAAGGAGTGGGACCGTGACGACCCGGAAGACAGAAAGTTTGGAACCGGCGGTGAGGGTGTCTTTAAAGGCGCCGCCCATCATCACCATGACCACAGCGGAGGGCAATAAGATGAAAACCCGATCAAACAGCCGACAGAATCATACCTTTATGAAAACCGCCTTAATCAAATTCTGCGCCATAACATCTGCTATCCTCCTGCTTCTGCTTTCAGCCACTCAGGCCGATGCACAGCAAATTGCCATTAAAGGCGAAACCGTCTACACCTCAGCCGGTAATCCGATCACTAATGGAGTTGTGCTTATTAATAACGGACAGATTGAAAGAGTGGGCACGGAAGCTTCCGTGAGCATTCCTTCAGGATATGAAGTGCACGAAGCTAAATTCGTTACGCCCGGATTCATCGACGCTCACTCCGTTGTTGGGCTCGCCGGAATTTACAACGTTGATGACGACCAGGATCAGCTTGAACTTTCGAATGCAATACAGCCGGAACTTCGCGCCATCGATGGATATAATGCGCGTGAAGAGTTAATAGGCGTTCTGCGTGATCGCGGTATCACTACGGTGCATACCGGTCACGGCCCCGGCGCGGTGATCAGCGGACAAACCATGATCGTAAAAACAACAGGTACAACCGTTGAGCAGGCGCTGGTAGATTCTACAACCGCCCTTGCAATGACCATAGGGTCGGTTGTGCGAAATAACTTCGACAATCCCGGCACACGGTCTAAAGCGATCGCGATGCTGCGGCAGGAGCTGATTCGTGCGCAGGAGTACGCCAATCGCGATGAGGGCGGAGCGCGGGACCTGAAGATGGAGGCACTGGTGGAGATGCTGAACGGAAATATCTATGCTATGATTACGGCACACACCGCCCGCGATATTATGACCGCTATTCGGCTTCAGAATGAGTTTGGGTTTAAGCTGATTCTGGACGGAGCTGCTGAAGCCTACATGGTGATGGACGAAATCAAAGAGGCGGATGTTCCGGTTATCATTCACCCCACGATGATGAGGCTGGGAGGCGATGGAGAAAACGCCTCTTTTGAAACCGCCGGAAAACTTTCGGAGGCCGGCATCACCGTTCTTTTTCAGAGCGGATATGAGGCGTACGTCCCTAAAACACGAGTGGTTCACTTTGAAGCCGCAATTGCGGTTGCCAATGGCATGAAATACAATGCGGCGATGAATGCTCTCACAATAGATGCGGCCCGGGTTTTGGGCATCGATGCAGAAACCGGTTCCCTCGAGGAGGGTAAGCAGGCTGACATTGTGCTCTTCAATGGCGACCCTTTTGAGTATACGACGACAGCCGAACGGGTTTTCATCAATGGTGTTTCAGTGAGTAGCGGAGAATAGCACTTACTTTTGTATTGCTCCACTATACTTTATCATTCTCAGGATTGTTATCACCGCCTTATGCAGAAATGAAAATAAACGTCTTTTAGGTGCAACGGGTTATTTACTTCATTATCTTATTAAAATTGATATAATATGACCGCAGCCTTTCAAGAGAAGAAGCTGCACTATCATCTTTATTGTCACCACTTTTAAAACGAAGTAGATTACGTATTACATTATTAATTTCGAACTTAGGTTTATGTATTTATTTCGACCTGTAACAGTCCTGCTCAGCACACTATTTATATTGCTTTTGCTAAGCTCATCGCTCTATGCTCAATCAGATAGTGGACAGCAGCCGCAGTTTCAGCCAAGGGCGTTTCAATCGCTTTTTGGATCAGACCAGATCTATTTTGTTGATCAGGTGGGCCTGCAGCTTCTGGATCGTCAGCTGCCCGCCGCAGAGTTTTTACAGGACGAAAATTTCAGGCTGGGGCCGCAGGATGTTTTATCGATAGATGTGACAGGATCCGCTCCGATTACGGCTCGTGGTTTAGCCATCAACTCCCAGGGGCAAGTCTATATTCCAATGGCTGGAAACGTGGATGTCAATAATCTTACGCTGGATGAAGCGCATCAAAAAATTGAAGAGGTGCTTAGCCGGGAACTAAATAATTTTGAAGTTAGATTAACCGTTGACCGGCCCCGCCGCGTTGTGGTAAATGTATTTGGTGATGTTCCCTACCCCGGCAGATACATCGTGCCCGCCGGAACGCGACTCGACGCCGTGGTATACGGAGCCCTGAGCCAGGGAAACGTAGATCCTAACCAGGTAAACCCTGTGGATATTGAACAGGCGCTGATGTCTGCAAGAAATCACTCGCTGCGTAACATCGACATCACCCGATTTGGAAGCGGAACCCGCGATGAAGGCGACCTTGTCCGCTACTTCCGTAATGGTGAGGAGAGTGCAAATCCATATATTTTTAATGGTGACCAGATCCGCATCCCCAGGGTATCCCAAACATCACCCACTATTTCATTATCGGGCGCAGTCCACTCCCCGCAACAGCTCGAGTACCAGGGCAGCGACAATATTCAGCGACTGATCGATATGTCGGGCGGATATCTTGAAGAGGCCAACCGTGAGCAGGTTGTACTCCACCGAACCGAAGAGGGGCAGAGCAGCAGAATTGAGCTTGAACTGACCGATGAGAATCGGAATCATTTTGAATTACGCCCCAACGACCGCATTGTGATTCCCTACCACGATGAAGATGCCCGAAGCTATTCTGCGTGGGTGTACGGTGAGGCTACTATGCCGGGAAATTTCCCGATTACGAACAGGCAGACATCTCTCAAAGATCTGCTTGAAACTGCCGGCGGCCTTACGCCCGATGCCCTTGGCGAAAGTGCCTATATCGTGCGAAACCCGATTCACACCCGAAATGTGCGCCCCTCAACAGACTTCAACGCTGCCGAATTGCAGCGCTCATCCGATCAGCTTGCCCAGGGGTTTGAGTACCTTCAGCGGGAGGAGCAGCTGAGTACTGAAAATCGTGTTCACGTAGATCTTACAAACGAGAATGAATTAAATGAGACGGTAATCAGCGACGGGGATCGCCTCTACATACCCAAAGATTATAACGCAGTTGTTTTATACGGACAGGTAAACAGCCCGGGGACCTACTCGTTCAGCCAGTCGATGAGCGTTCAGGATTATCTTCAAAAAGCCGGGGGTATGACGATTGCCGCAGATACAGATCGGGTGTTCATTATTAAAGCGGGAAGCCGGGCCTGGAAGAATCCTGATGAAACCAGACTTCAGTCAGGCGACATCATTTTTGTTGACAGAGTGCCTTATGATGAATTTCAGGCCGCAAGAAGCTATGATATACAGGTGAGGAATCTGAGACGAAGTAATTTACAATTGGTTCTGACAACAGTCTCCACAATAACGGCTGTCATCACAACCATTGTAGCCATCAGACGCTAAGGCGACATTTTGAAACAAATACTTTATCTATCACAATATTATCCGCCTGAAATCGGAGCAGGAGCTGTTCGAAGTGATGCTATAACTAATTACCTGGCAGATGACGACTGGAACGTGGACGTGGTGTGTGTAATACCGAACTACCCAACCGGTGAAACACCTGATGAATATAGAGACCGATGGGTGTA
>CAZKIZ010000038.1:0-14292 GCA_964552935.1 uncultured Rhodohalobacter sp.
TCCATTAGTAAGTTACATCAAACATAGATTAAAATTTTATTCAACGTACTGTCAGTCCCTGCGAAATTTGCCTGTGGACTGCGTTATCTCAAAAATGGTTTGCTCAACGTACACGTGTACGTTTCCGCCACCATGTCCGAGACGCCTTATCCACAACCAAATTTCTTGATGAATAATGCAGGTTAGTTCGTTGAATAGTAAATAGTTATTTCTGCCGACCCTTCATCAAGGTGTATTTGAAGCTTTTCTTTCTGAAGTTTCGTGAACCGGTCTTCCACAAGCTCTAAGTCATCAATTATTATCGGAGTTCTGATGTAGCAGATCTTATCACCTTTGGCAAAAACAGGTACTGTGTTGCCGCATATAATATTTGCAATTTCACACAGGGCCCCCTCCTTCAGCTCCTGATCGGCTTCTTCCATCCCCAGCATATTTTCTGCGATGGCTTCGAGCAGTTCCGGATTCACCCTGATCGACATCGCCCCGTTAGCCGCACCATCAAACTCAACGATTGCCGTAATACTGTCGTCGCCCAGCTTTATCTCCCCCTGTTCCTCAATTTCCCATTCATCGAGCGGAAACATGTAGCAGGTAATTTCAAAAGTATTGTAGGCGATGCCTCTCAGTTTCTCTTCGTGTACAGCTACCATAGTCAGCCTCTTTTCAGTTTAGTCTTTATCTGTTCTTCCAAAAGTGAGCTCGTAAACTCTTTGTGTACAAATCCCATACCACGCCTGAGGATTGCATCAATACGTTGATCATCATTTTCTGTGGATACTACAACGGCCGGAATATTTCTCCATTCCGGATGATCGGCCGCATAATCGAGCATCTCCATTCCGTCCATTACCGGCATGTAGATATCTACCAGCATCAGGTCAACATCATATTCAGCCAGCATCTCGAGGCCAATCTTCCCATTTTCCGCCTCGTAAATTTCACCAAGATCGAGGCTGCTTTCCGTTAAAGTTCTCCTCAACACAACCCGCATGGTTGGATCATCTTCAACAATGAGCACATTCAGTTTCATAGCTTATTCATTCTATTTTAACAGTAACCCGGTGACCGGCTGCAGGCATCAGTTCTTACAGATATTGGCGCTAAACGTAATATTTTCGTTCGAGACCTTAAATATCTCTTTACGTAACGCCTCCGGTGTAAACGGTTTGTGAACGAATCCACTTCCCAGCTTTTCAATCTGATCAATCATACTTTCATTACTTTCTGTTGATACAATCAAAATTGGAATATTTTTCGAAACGGAGCGCAGCTTTAACGTTTCTAGCACCTCCATTCCATCCATCACCGGCATATACAGATCCAGAATAATCAGGTCTATATCTTCTGTATCGACGAATTTCAGAGCTTCTTCACCGTCTGAAGCCTCAAAAATCTGCCGAACGGCAATGTCGCTCATCTTCAGGGTTCGCTTCATCATCAAGCGCATTACAGAGCAATCGTCTACAATTAGTACGTTCATTTTCATAACGGCACCTATATCTTACATTTATTCGTTGTTTTACACGCTGCAACCAATTCCCAGCCCGATGTTGCCAGCAGTTCCGGGCACACATGCCGAACCGATAGGCTGTTTATTGATCGTTACAAGCCCGTCAGATAGCCGAAGGGCCATGGTTCTGGATATATTCCCGCCCACATCCTGGTGTTCGATCATAAATCCATTTTTCCACAAAAGTTTTCTGAATGTTGTGAAATTTCTCTTTCCAATTTTAAAGTAATCGTCATCTTCCGTTTTTTTCATACTGGCGCCGCCCGCCACCGAAATAATCATATTTTTTTTCGTAGCGCCAAGGCTGAAACACCGGTCCAGCAAAATTCCCAGGCCGGTATCCACATACATAGCAGGTTTCAGCTTTGCCTTTTCAGGATCCGCCTTCGAAAGTGGCAGCATAACGTGCAGAAGACCACCAACACTTACAACCGGGTCGTAAACCGATATACCCAGGCAGCTTCCCAGCGCGTAGGTAATAATAATATCACCAGGGTTTTCCGATACTTGAAGATCACCCACACCTACAGTTGTCTTCATTCAGTCCGCCCCCCGCTTTTCTGATACACTGCCGGCCTGATGTTTATAAATCCATGATTTTTCCCGGTAACACTTTCGGAGTGGCCAAGGAAGAGATATCCGCCGGGTTCCAGTAAATCATAAAATCTTGATACCAGTTGCTGCTGTGTCTGTCTGTTGAAATAGATCATCACGTTCCTGCACATAATTATATGAAACGGACCCTTCAGCGGCCACGCTTCCTGCAGGTTCAGCCTGCCGTAGGTAATCATGCTATGAACAGCATCACTCACCTGGAATCCATTTTGCACACCGGCCGGCTTTTCAAAGTATTTCCTCAGAAAGTAATCCGGCATATCCCTGAGGTTCTCCGGCGTATAGAGCCCGGTTTTTGCTTTCCTCAGAACATCACGCGAGAGATCTGTCGCAAGAATTTTAACTTTGAATCTTTTCCCGCATGCACTGTTTTCAAGCAGATTCATTGCCAGCGTAATCGGCTCTTCGCCCGACGAACAGCCGGCCGACCACCATCTATATTCCCGCCCGTTCATTTTCGGAATCACCTCTTCATTCAGAAAATCAAAATGCTGGCTCTCTCTGAAAAAACTGGTTTTATTGGTTGTGAGCACATCAACCAGTGCAAGAAATTCAGCCCCTGAGGCCTCACTCTCAACATAATCCAGGTATTCACTGAAACTACCGACACCCAGCTTGCGAACCCGCTTCATCAATCGGGCTCTTACAAGCGCTTCTTTTCCTTCATGAAGGTCAATTCCGCTGTAGTTATAGAGCAGATTCTTAACGCGGGCAAAATCTCTTTTAGAGAGGACTATGTCTGAAAGTTGTTCTGCTGTATAGTTCACGTATTCCTTTTCGCAATTATATTTTTTCTTCTTAACTACCCACATTTACCACTTCAAGCCGTCCTGACTACCATTCAGATATTGGCCGCTTTCAATCGGGATCTACTGTGCAACTGCAGCCGTATCCAGAATCAGGCCTACACGGCCATCACCTAAAATGGCGCCGCCGGAAATGTGCGGCATCTTCACCATCATATTGATAGACTTGCCCACGAGCTGCTGCTGTCCAATAACTTCATCGAGCAGCAGAGCATACCGGCGGTTATTGTTTTTAATAATCAGCATAGTCCCTTCAAGCAGATCTTCAATAGCATTTTCGATATTGAACAGCCTATGAAGCCTGATTACGGGCACTGATTCACCCCGGAATAATACGTGCTCCTTATCACCGAGCATGGTATAAATATCATCTTCCTCTGCCCGGAACGTCATGTCAATATTGATCGTGGGAATGATAAACCGCTGATCGCCAACTTTCACAAGCATGCCATCGGTAATGGCAAGAGTAAACGGAATTTCGAGAGATACCTTCGTCCCTTTTCCGGGCTGAGAACTCACCTCTACCTTGCCCTGAAGCTGTTCAATGGAACGGCGGACCACATCCATACCCACTCCCCTTCCCGACAGGTCCGTCACCTGCTCAGCGGATGAGAAACCGGGCAGAAAGATCAGGCTGAATATTTCGCTGTCGGTCAGTTTTTTCTCCGGATCAACCAGCCCTTTTTCAATGGCCTTGCTCAGAACTTTTTCTTTGTTGATTCCTTTGCCGTCATCCTCTATCTCAATCACCACTTTACCGCCTTCCTGGTACGCGCGGAGCCATATATTGGCTGTTTCCGACTTACCGGCTGCTTTTCTTTCCTCAGGTGATTCTACACCGTGATCGAGCGAATTCCGAAGCATGTGAACCAATGGTTCGTTGATGATGTCAACCATATTCCGGTCAATTTCGGTATCCTCTCCCCTCGTCGAAAATTTAACCGACTTGCCGGCCTTCCTTGCAAGATCGCGAACCAGGCGATTCATTTTATGAAAAGTTGCGCGGAGCGGCACCATTCGCAATATCAAACTGGTATCCTGCAGCTCGCGCAGTATTTTGGTCGTGTGATTCACCTTTTTCATCAGGTCGGAATCCTCTGCTATTGAGTTATCCTGGGCAACAACAGAGTGCGCAATTACAAGCTCGCCAACCATATCAATTAAGCGGTCCAGGCGACTCACATTTACCCGTACCGTAGATTCCGCTTCCGGCTTTTGAGATGCACTATCGGACTTAGCGGTTTGTGAAGCTTCTTGACTTACACTGCCCCCGGTTTCTTCCGAGACCGTTGCCGAAGATTCCTTCGGCGGTGGTTTCGGCGCCCCGACTTTTTTCAGGGCTTCTTTGGGGGTTTTACCGTCATCAAAAATATGGTTCAGCACTTTTAAGATGCGCTCATACCCGTGTGGTTTAGGCAGTGGGTCTCCCCCTTCTGAGGCCTCAACTACGCGGAGCATTTTCTTTAATATGTCGATAGACTCCAGGGTGATATCCGCGCAAGCCTGGTCAAAAGGCAATTCTCCTTCCCGCACCATGCTCAGCAAGGTTTCCACAGAGTGTGTGAACTCTGAGATGGGATCGAGCCCCATAAATGCAGACGTACCTTTTACAGTATGGAACGAGCGAAATACGGTATTGATCAGCTCATCATTCTCCGGCGACTCCTCGAGATCCAGCAGCGCCATTTCAGCTGACTCGACCAGGTCGGAACATTCCGTTACAAATTCTCCCAGCATTCCTTCTTCTGAATCAGCCGGAATAATGAAGATCTCATCTTCTTCTCCACCACTTTCAGCTTTACTTTCAGGTTCAGACGGTGCCTGAACTGCCGTGGCATCCGACCACTCCTCATCGCTGATAGCCTCCATCGCCTCCTCGGTCTTTTCAGAGATGAAGGTTAGCCATCCGTCAATCGGCTCGTCTGTCTCCGCGGCTGAAACCGCCTCCTCATAGGCGAGCTGGAGAGCGGGTTTTGCTACTTCAGCGCAGTTTTCCGAAAGGTTCTTTAAAATCTTTGTGAGCAGATCAAGCTCTTCGGGGGTGATCTTCTCCTCGTTCAGCATCATGATGTTGGATGCCAGATCGTTGAGGGTAACTCCCTCTATCTTTGCCTCATCGGCTTTGGATGTCGAAGCTTTTTTCTTCTTTCTTTTTTTGGGGTTTTCAGCGGGTTTAGATTCATCAATTTCTATGATGGAATCGGCTGACTCTTTTCCGCCCGAAAGTGATTTTTCAAGCTGCTGGCAGGATTGCTCAAAATCCTCAAGCGGAATATCCCCTTCAGCCAACAGATACTCCCGAATCGTATTAATGGCCTGCATGGTAGACGACTTCACGCTCATGAAGTAATCGTCTTCCTCATAGAGGTGCTTCATACCTTTCCAGGCCAGATTGATCAATTTCTCAAGCTGAACGCCCTTTTCATCAAACGAATCAATTAATTCTTCGAACTTTGCACCGGCAACCATAACGTTATCACGGTCGTTGGGAAATACGTCAGCAAGTGCACGGATAATTTCCGCCAGTTCGCCTGCTCTTTCTTCAGCTTGTTTACTCATAGTTCCTTCGCTTGTTTTATCTCGATTCTGTCAAAGCCATATTGACCCAAAACTCACCTGTGGGGCCGTTGAACTTCATCTTTTTTGTTGGAGGCTTGTTTGGCATAAACAGCGTAAGGTCGCTGCCGCGTGTAGCCGTAGGCAGTGATGACTGACCTCTGAAACCGATGGTCTCTACGCTTGCCGCAACATCTCCGGCCAGAATATTGGATATCTCCCCTACTAAATCTCCCATATCATCACTTTCGAATGGAATCTGTGCACCGATAAAAATTTCAGAGAGCGACAGGGCCGTATCTTTTGGAATTACGATCATAAGCGAGAGTGTATGATCGTGATTGAAAACCGCGATGTTGCCGATTATCCCGTTCAGAGGGCCGCTTTTTTCTGACTGCTTCAGGTATTCCGGCTCTCCTCCGCAAATGGACGCAAATGTGTTGATAACGGATTCCCGGACCAGGTTGACGATTTCATCGGGAATCTCTGTAATATCTTCTAAACTAATGGAGTTCATCTAAGTGAGGTTTTTTATTTATGATTTCAGGATACTTTTGAAAAAGCTTTTTTCTTCTTCTTCCTCTTCCTCTCCAATGATGTTTCCATCTTCGTCAAAGTATCGGCTGATCGTTTTATGCATTTTATCTGCGGTAAATGGCTTTGTGATATATTCGTTTGCACCACCTTCGTTCAGCGCTTTATCAACTTTACCCATCGACTTTTCGGCCGTCACCATAATGATCGGTATATGATCGTTATCGCCCATATCGCGAACAGCACGTGAAAACTCTACGCCGGTCATATTCGGCATATTCCAGTCCACGAACATGATCTCTATCTCATCATTAAACTTCTCCAGTGCGTCCTGGCCGTCCATCGCCTCCACATATTCAAAATCCGCCAGCATCAGCTGATCCAGTGCACGCTTAACCGCACTTCTCATAATTTTGGAATCATCAACAACAAGTGCCTTGATTTTACCCATCTGTACTCCTTCTATTCATTTAATTAGACAATTTGCATCAGAAATCATCCGGCTACGACTTCATGTTTAGTCCAAACTTCCTCTGTAAAAACCTGTTTTACAGGCCTGATTCCCGAATATCAAGAATCACTCCAACTACAGATGAGAGGCTGAAAACCGACCGAATAATTTTTTTTGTGCTTGATCTGTTATCGGAATGGATTAGAAATCCTTAAGCTTCCCGGTTTATTTTTAATCTCTCCCAAATCAGTTAAAATGGCGCATCAAATCAATTTCGATGCCATTCTGAATTCTTTCCGACAGGAATTAGAATCTGCATCAAGCCCCAAGAAAAACGTAATCAAAGCTGAACACTGCCAGTTGGCAGATCGGATTATTATTCTGTTGGAATAGAAGGCATAAGAGAATTTATTAATTAACACGGCTCAACATCTGTCGATAACCGTAATCATCAGTTCAATAATCTTTAAACGTCAACTACCGGTTATCCAAACATGTTAAACAGCTTTGTGCAGCCCGCATCCGTCTCTACCGGGTTAGCCGTTGATGGAGTTCAGCCGGTGAAGGGCTTTGCCCCGTACAACCAGCTCGCCCAGCTGATGCCGACGTTTAAACTTGCCGAAGATGGTGCAAAACCGGATGATGAGGATAAAAAAAACCAGGGGATGGAGATAAGCCGTTCCGGGGATGAAGAAGATGAAAAGCTGCCTGAGTTGTTCAGGCTTGCCATAAATGTCAGCTTCAGGGAGATGATTGAGTATTTCCTCACGCCCAATCACGATCAGATCATCGACATACGAAGCCGCATCCGGAATGAACGCGCTGTAGACAATCTCACCATATTCTCACCTAAAGGCGCTATACCAGAAGGCTTCGAAGATATACGCAACCAGCTTTATGAATTTCAAATGCAGCTCTTTACAACCCCGAAAGGCCTGCACTGTCATATTATCTTGTAGATTGGAACCGGGATAATAAACTTGAAAAAGGCCGGTCAAGGGTAAGATTCCACAGAAAGTACTATCACTAATTCCACGAAACCAAAAATATCAGCCACTTCTACAAAAACTCAGTATACAGTGGCCACTTCCGCCAGCGGGGCCGTAAGCACAAACTGTGGTGAGTTCCTGTTTCGTTTATCCATTATGATATGACCGCCAACTTGTTCTGCAATCTGTGCGCATATTTTTAAACCTAACAGAACGGATGAATCTTCATCCATCTCATCCGAAAGCCGAACGATATCCCTGTCTTTAAAGACACTCAAAAAAACATCATCAAGAGCCCTGTCGCCGGAGCTTCGAATGATCAGGGCAAACTCTGTCTCATCGGCTTCAACTTCAATTTCCAGCGTACTCTCTGTCGTTGAAAAACAGTCGGCTGCGGTTACCAGGTTGTAGAGCATCAGTTTGATTTGGAAAAGCTCCGCCTCTACATACACAGGAGTTTCCGATTGATGGAAAACGATCCTTGACGCTCTTATTTCCGATGAATTAGATACAATATTTTTCACTTCATCAACCAGCCAGTTCACTTCAATAACCGGGCTTTCTGTCTCTGCATCCTGAACATAATCATCTTTATAGATATCGTGAATCTGCTCCAGCAGAAACCCTATCTCATTCAGACCGTCTCCAATGTGGGCGCTATAGCGGGTCAGTTTTTCGTTATCAGAAATGCCGTTTAAGTTGTTTGACAATAGTTCAAGGTATCCGGATACTGCGCTCAAGGGCGACATCACATTATGCATAAAATGACGCACCGTGCGATTCTGTAATTCGTGCACTGCTTTTAAATGCTTATGCCGGCGCTTTAAATCTTCCAGCTCGGTAAGCTTTCTGTCTACACCGGACATCTGGCTGTCGGTGCGATATGGATTTACATTCGGACGCCTTTCTTTATGACTTTGTTTGCTTTCCATTCCGTCTGAATATAAGCTGTATGAGTTAGTTGCTGGCTTTTTAAATCAATTTTGCCGTTCAGGCAGTTGTTGATCTGAAATTTCAAAAAAATTGTCTTTATTTATGTCATCGCAATGATATAAAATTATTCTAATATTAAAAAATTTTAACGTAATATAAGTGATTACGTCAAAGCTCCGTCCGCTGCGATTCAAGGTAAGGCACATTTTCAACCCAAAGATTAGGTACAGTTTAATCTCTATTTTCAGGTACCTTTGGGTTTTAAAATGAGTTCCACAGTTCGCGGTCTGCACTTGGCATATCGGAGGGCAAAACATATTTTAAACGATTCAGGATTTACCCCACAATTTCTTTAGTACATGAATCAATCAACCTCAAAACGTGCAGAACTCCTGCTGCCCAGGCTTACGCGCTCGGTTTTTTTAGCCAAATCCTACGATGAATCTCTTGCCGAGCTGCTAATACTAACGGCTTCTGAACTTAACGCTACCTACAGCGAATGCCGCACAAAAGATGGGGAGGATACTCAATGGTCCCTCACCTGCACTTTTCCGGACGGATTGGACCCGGATTCCGATAATCAGAAGGACCTGCATCAGAACGGAAAAACTGAATTCTTCAAGCCCAGTCTTGAAGTCATTGATGAGGTTTGGATTACCGAATTGAAACATTTTAAAAGTGAGCTGCTTCCCCCGGAATTGCAGCGAGCAGACTGCATTAGATCCCTTTGCCTCCATGTTGCGTTTAGTAACGGTCGTAACGACCTGTTCCGATACTTCTACAGCGAAGATCCTGAACAGCTGCGAACCCACCTCAAACTATTGAAAAACCTGCTGCCTGATATAAAGGAACTGCTTAAAAAAAATAACGAAGAACATCTTATTAGGCATTCAGAAAATAAGTACAAGCGACTATTTACCTACAGCCTCAAACCCAGCTTTATTGCACTGCCCGATGGTGAGCTTACAAATTGCAACCAGGCATTTGTTGAACTTTTCAATTTCAAAAACAAGAAAGCTGCGCTTCAAAGTAACTTCAACGACAGGTTCACCAATTACATGCACCAGGTCTTTTTCTGGGAAGCACTTCTGCGGGGCGAAAGCATCAACAATCATGAAATGCCGGCGGCTACTGTAGACGGACAGAACATCTACCTGATGATGAAAGTTACCACCAGGCACGACGAAAATGGTCAGTTAAATGAAATCGTAGGATATATACAGGATATAACCAATAGAAAAGAGGTTGAGGTTGCCCTTCGAAAGAGTGAAGAGAGATACCGGAGCCTCATTGAAACAACAAACGACTGGATCTGGGAAATAGATGAAAACTACTGTTTCACCTACTCCAGTCTGAAAATTCAGACCATTCTCGGATACGAACTTAACACAGTACTCGGAAAGTCTATTTTTCAGCTCATGCCTGAAGCCGGCAAAAAGGAGTCTGAAGAAAAATTTAAATCTGTGGCCAGGGATCAAAAGGCGTTTGTAAGCCAGGAGCATTCATTTTTAGATTCTTCAGGAAATATAGCCATATTCGAAACGAGCGGTATTCCACTCTTCACAAATAACGGCATTTTCCAGGGGTACAGGGGCATTGCCAAAGAGATCACGGAGCGCAAGCGGACCGAAGAGCAGATTGCCAGGCTGAATGATGAGCTTGAGAACAAGGTCATTGAGCGAACAAAAATGCTTCAGATTGCGAACAAAGAGCTTGAGGCATTTAGTTATTCTGTATCGCACGATCTGCGTGCCCCTCTCCGAAGTATCGACGGTTTTAGCCAGGCTCTGCTTGAGGATTACGAATCGGCACTTGATGATACGGGGAAAAACTACCTCTCTAGAGTCCGGACAGCTGCCCAGCGGATGTCTGCCCTGATCGATGATATGATTAAACTCGCAAAAGTTTCGCGAACATCCATTGCAAAACAGGAAATCGCGCTGTCTGATGTTGCCGAATCTATTGCAAAAACGGTTACTGAGAGCGATCCGGAACGGAGTGCAGAATTTAAAATCGAACCGGGAATGGTTGTTACCGGCGATAAAAGCCTGATGAAAGTTGCCCTTCAAAACCTGCTGGAGAACGCCTGGAAATTCACTTCAAAAAAAGATCACACAATTATAGAAGTTGGAACCCGGCGTATCAATGAAAAGAGGGTATTTTTTGTAAGTGATAACGGGGCCGGATTCGATATGAATTACGCGAAAAAGCTATTTACTCCTTTTCAGAGACTCCATAAGGAGAGTGATTTCCCCGGAACAGGGATTGGACTGTCGACTGTTCAGCGAATTATTCACCGTCATTTAGGCAGAATTTGGGCAGAAGGAAAACCGGATGGCGGCGCCGTATTCTATTTTACGCTTGAACCCGGCTCCGGTGAAACTGATTCTGATTTGAGAAGCGATCATTTAAAATAGTTCGGTGAACCAAAAAATATTTTATTTTGCCGTACATTATATGGATGATTAGATTACCACACCAATAACGCAAGCCTTACCAGCATGCGGAAAATACCTTGAAGAGATGCAGAGCAGTGACCGATCCATACTTATTGTAGAGGACAACCCCGATGACGGGTTGCTTACACTCCGTGCCCTTAAAAAGCTGAACTACGAAAATATCACATTAGCTGATACAGGTTCTAAGGCACTTGAGTATCTATACGGCAGCTCCGATGAGGAGGCGGATGCAAAAAAGGAAGAGGTGCCTGATTTGATTCTGATGGACCTGAATCTGCCCGTTATCGACGGGTTTACCCTTCTCAAAAAAATCAGAAGCAATCCGCTAACAGAGAAAATTCCTGTGATTATACTTACATCTTCAGGTGAGGAGTCCGATATAAAAAAAAGCTACGAACTCGGGGCAAACAGTTACATCCGGAAACCGGTTGATTTTATTGAGTTTCAAAAAGCAGCTGTTCTGATCAGTGAATACTGGCTTATGTTAAATGTGCCTGCAAAAAACGACTCGTGAAATCGCGCACCATTTCAGATAAATATTGCTAGCACTAAGGCGATAAACGACAACGAAAGTGCCCCGATCGACATAGAGAGGGAAAGTTTGTATTTAAGGTCTTCAGTTTCCAAGTCCGCTAACACAGATGCAACAAGTGGGAAATTCACGCTCATCCCCTCAAACTTCAGCGATGTAAAAAAGGTAATCTTATCCCCGTTTTCATCGCGATAGCTATATTTCTTGTTGAAATGGTAGTAGAGCCGCCCAAAAACCATATCTTCATCAACCCCAACTTCTTCCGCAACTTTTTGTATATCAATAGGTACCCTGATCCGCGCAATTCTATCCGGCTCCTCAGTTGCATACGCTCTGAACGTATCCTGGTAACGGTTATAAATTTCTGTTAAAATCTCGTGATCTGTTGGGATTTTTTTCATTTATTAAGCTATTTACTTTCAAGTACTCCTGTACTATCCATAACGAGTTCTCTGTTGCCTGGTCTTAAAAAGAGGCCTTATATCAATACTTATCGGATGATATTTATGAATGTTTAAGTTTTGCTGAGCCATTTTTCTAATTGGGCCTCCCGCCAATACATTTAATGCAAAACCCTGCATGTCAACCCAATTTTTCCGGTATTTTTATTCTACATTAACAGAAGATTTCAGCTGCTATAAGCAAACCTATTTATGAGTCAGAAAAAGAGTATTCGTGTTTTACTTGTTGATGATTCAGCAGACGACAGAGAGTTAATTCTGCTCAATCTGCGACGTGGCGGATATTCGCCAGATCACCTTGGAGTTGAGACCAGGGAAGATTTCATACATGCACTAGACACCCGAAAGTGGGACCTGATTCTCTGCGATTACTCCATGCCGGGGTTTGATGGAATTACAGCGCTGAACATCCTTAATGACAGAGATCGGGACATTCCTTTTATTCTCGTTTCAGGAGCCATTGGTGAAGAGCTTGCGGTAAAAGCAATGAAGGCGGGCGCTCACGACTACCTGATGAAAGATAACCTGCAGAGACTGGTGCCTGCCGTTGAACGGGAAGTAAATGAAGCTGAAAACAGAATGAAGCAGTATGAGGCAGAAAGAGAACGCGACCGCCTCTCCACCGTTATTCAGCACAGCCTGAACGAAATCTACATTTTTGATGCCGCTACGTTTCAATTCAGATACCTCAATCAGGCCGCCCTGTTAAACCTCGGCTATACAGAGAGTGAAATTGCAAATCTTACTCCCATCGACATCAGCCCGCAAATTGATAACCGCCTCGATTTCGAAAGAATTACGGCTCCGCTGATGGCTGGTGCACTCGAAAAGGAACTATATGTAACTAAACATTTACGCAAAGACGGAAGTACCTACCCGATTGAAGTTCACCTGCAGCTGATTCGTCAAGACGGAGAGCAGTTTTTTACGGCAATCGGTTTCGATATGACCGATCGCGAAAAAGATGCCCGCAGAATTAAGGAGCAGAAAGAGATTGCAAGGGAGCTTGCCCTCCACAGCAAATATAAATCGGAGTTTCTGGCGAACATGAGTCATGAGCTTCGAACACCTCTGAACTCAATTATTCTTTTAAGCAAACTCCTTCTGAAAGCGAAAGACCAGAATCTTACCGCCGATCAGGCCAATTTTGTTGATGTTATCCATCAGTCGGGCAACAATCTTCTTGAACTGATCAACGAGGTACTGGATCTATCTAAAATCGAATCCGGCGAAATGGAGATTTCTCTTGGAGAGGTAGACCCGGACAACCTGCTGGATAACGTTGATAGTATATTTTCGCCGCTGGCTGAAGACAAGAACATCACCTTTGAGATAGTCAAAGCCGGTGATCTTCCGGAAGAACTTATTACGGATCGCATGCGCGTTGATCAGATCCTGAAAAATCTTCTCTCCAATGCGTTCAAGTTCACCGAAAATGGATCCGTAACTCTCGAAATATTCAGCCCTGAACCGGGCAGCGGCACTTCCCCGGGGGAGTCTATGATCGGCTTTTCAGTGACCGACACCGGCATCGGCATTCCTGAGGATAAACAGTCCCTTATTTTTGAAAGCTTCAGGCAGGTTGACGGTTCTACACAAAGACGATATGGCGGCACAGGATTAGGCCTCTCAATTTGCAGAAAGATTTCGGTCCTGTTGGGTGGTTCAATCTCCGTTCGCAGCCGGGTAGGCACGGGGAGTACATTTACGCTCCTTATTCCCGCAGACAGCTCCGGAAAAATAAAGTATGAACGGCTCAAGACACAAGCAGTAAAACGGGACGATCAGGCCGCATCTAAACCAAAACAAGTTTCGGGAAATGGTTTAAGCGGGCGGCGGGCAAAAAATGCCCAACAAATTTTGGTGGCATCTAACAGTGAATATGTAAAATCGAATCTGCCCGAAAGCAGCCATTTTGAATATAGATTTGTTGAAAATGGAGATGACGTCTGCGAAAGAGTACAGAGAACAGATCCTGCCCTGGTGCTTATCGACCCGTTCATTCCGAACAAGAGCGGATGGACTCTTGCCAAAATGCTCTCCGGCCAGGCAACCGCTCCCGTCTGGTTTCTATCTGAGCCAGGCAGGAGTGTTCCCTCACTCGATGATTCTTCTGTAGCGGGTGAGCTACGGTTCCCGATAAGTGAAGAGCGCATAAGCGAACTCATTTTAAAAAAACAGACGTATGAGCGAACCAATACCGGCAGAACCCTCCTTCTCATAGATGACAACCGTATGCATAATACGGCACTCAGCGAATTTGCCGCTGATGTTGTTGACAAATGCATTGCTGCTGAATCTGCAAAAGAGGCTTTTCAAATTCTTCAGGGTGAACCCGTTCACTGCATCGTGCTGGATCTGACTCTCCCTGATGCGAGTGGTGCCGATATCTTGAAAAAGCTCTCCGAAGACGAACGGTTTAATGATATTCCGGTCATTATTTATT
>CAZKIZ010000039.1:0-6964 GCA_964552935.1 uncultured Rhodohalobacter sp.
ACGTACACGTGTACGTTTCCGCCACCATTTCCGAGACGCCTTATCCACAACCAAACTTCTTGGTGAATAATGCAGGTTAGGAAGCTATCGAAGAAATATTTTGTTGTATCAATACAATGCAGGTGATTTCTGGTCAGGTTAAGAAGTGTTGATTTCTTCGCACAGTTTTTTGTAAAAAACAATGTTGCACCTTCGGCTGACAAGATTCGACCAATATTTCATATCTGACTTAACACAAGCTTGTTTGATCTAATAAAATTAATTGTCATCTAATAAGAGTCCTGGGTACAAACGTTATGTCGCTTAAAGAAGAATTTCAGTTCAAAGATCGGTTAATTAAAGGAATTGATCTGGATGGAGCTTTTAAAATATCGGTTGTGAAAACAACTGATGTTGTGAGAACTGCTCGCAAAAATCACAAATTATCTCTTTTAAACACCGTGTTGCTTGGCAGGGCGCTGACAGCCTCCATGCTTCTGGCATCTGAACTGAAGGGTGAAGAACGGATAAAGCTTCGCTTCGAGGGTAAAGGTCCATCTGGCATGATTATAGCCGAGGCTAATCGAGTGGGTGAAATCCGCGGATATGTCCAAAACCCGGCTGCAGAACTGGTGTACAGCGAACCCGACACGCAGCTTGGCGACGGACTTGGTCTCGGTTTAATGACCGTATCGAAAATTCTGTATAACGAAGCCGAGCCAAAAACCAGCACCATTGAGCTCATTCAGGGTGATATTATTTCCGATGTGGCTCACTACATGGCGCAATCAGAACAGGTGCTTTCTGCGCTTCTGCTTGATGTGTCCATCAACGATGACGGAAGCGTAAAAGAGTCCGGCGGAGTGTTGATTCAGCGATTGCCTGATGCAGAAGACTCCGTTATGTCTACACTGCAGGAGACGGTAGAAAAGCTGCCTCCCGTTGCCAAACTGCTTGAAGACGGTAAGTATATAGATGAGATTATGATAATGGCGGGCCGCCCCTATTCGGTAAAAGAGCTGGATCGCCAGCCCGTGGATTTTTTCTGCCGCTGCTCCCCCGAACGGTTCAAAAATGCGCTCTCTATGCTTAGCTATGAAGAGCTGAAAGATATGAAAGGTGAAAGCCAGGAAGTTGTGTGCCACTATTGCGGCAACCGCCTTACAATTTCTAAAGATGAGATACGTGATTTGGCAGAATCAGCAAAGGCAAAACTGAATTAACCGTTTGAAGATATATAGCCACTAAAAGAAACGGACCGGCCTTCTCCGGCTAAACAGCGAATGATGAGCCGCAACCACACGCTTCACTTGCGTTTGGGTTTTCAAATGTAAATCCGCGAGCATCGAGACCGTCGGGGTAGTCAATTTGTATACCGTTCAGGTAGATGATATGCTTCGGGTTTACGATCACCTCCATTCCCTGCGATTCGTAGACATTATCTTCATCTGTCCTGACATCAAAGCCGAGCTTATAGCTAAGTCCGGAGCAGCCACCTCCCTCCACAGCAACACGAAGATAGAGTTCTTCATCTAAATCTTCATCAGACTGTATTTTGTTGATTTGCCGGGCTGCCCGTTCTGTCAGTTGAATCGGATTTTCACTCACCTCACCCGATACTTCCGGAAATCCCGGAAGACCTTGTGAAGGCTCATCATCAGGATCTTCGTCAATCAGGGATGAGATTACATCATCTAAATTATCTTCTTCTAAAGCCATCTTACTTTCTACTCTTTTGTGTTGTTTGAAAAGGTGTAATAGTCTACTTCCTTTTTTGTGAACAATTTCAGTACTCCGGCACTTACCAAGTTAACCAAAATCTTGGACGCACGGAAGGTCGTTTGATTGATAAGATTTGCAAAGCTTTTTACGGTGATTTCACCATATTCATTCAGATACCGAAACAGCATCTGCTCATTTTTCCCGTATTCAAAGGTTACTCCTTCATCTGAATACTGCTGCTTCATTACCTCTACCATTTCGTCACTGGCAAGTACGCTTGCATCTTCCCGCCGGATGTAGACCAGCCGCTTTTTCTTGCTTTTATTGTAAATGGGTTTCGACTCAGATTCGTGCACTCTTACAACCATCACATCCATCGGCCCTAAATGAACCAGTTCTATCTCAATGGGAACCTGGGGAACACAGTGGTCGTAGGCAGCTTTGGTTAGCAGGAATTCTTCTTCAAAATACTCTCGAATTCCAGGTATGGTGCCGTTATCATCTACACCAACCAAAATGGTTCCGCCTTTGGAATTTGCGAACGCTGCAATTTCTCTCGCAATTTTTTCGGCTGTGGGAATACGTCTTTTGAATTCCAGGAATTGACCTTCGCCTGTCTGTATCAAGTTCTTTAAATCTCCGGGCGACATTTCGGAAATCGCTATTTCGCCATTAGGCAACATCATGGGGGGATTTCAGTTTGGTTACTAAGGTGCTTTTACAATTTGAATAAGCCCTGAAGAGTTCAGATAACTCTTTCTTCCTTTGGATTACGTGTCATCAGCTCATATAGTGCGTCAGCGGAGTCCATATCTTCAAAAAGTACTCTGTGTACTGCTTTTGTTATTGGCATCTCAACATTATTTTTTTCAGCCCATTGATTCACTGAATCGGCTGTCTTTACACCTTCTGCAACCATTTTCATGCCTTCAATAATTTCATCAAGTTTTTTGACTTTGCCGATATTGTACCCTACATAACGATTTCGGCTGTGTTCGCTTGTGCAGGTTACAATAAGATCACCCATACCGGTCAGGCCTGAAAACGTATCCTGTGAGGCACCCATTGCCGCTCCCATCCGCTTCATTTCGTGCAGACCACGCGTGATCAGCGCGGCTTTGGCGTTATCTCCCAACTCGGCTCCGTCAACGATTCCGGCAGCTATTGCCATGATGTTTTTCAAAGCTGCACCAATCTCCACTCCAATAATATCTTGGTTCAGATACACTCTGAACATCGGCGTCATAAATGTCTCCTGAATAATCCGTGCCACACGCTTGGAATAAGCAGCTGCTACTACTGTAGTCGGCTTGAATTTACTTACCTCTTCGGCATGACTCGGTCCGCTGAGCACACCGATCTGATCTTCGAGAGTAACTCCGTCCAGTACCTCAACAAGGATTTGGGAAGGAGTCATCAGCGTATCTTTCTCTATCCCTTTTGAAACAGTTACAATAATCTCTTTTCCCGTCAGGTGAGGCTTCACTTCATTGGCTACATTCCGAATAGCGTGGGTGGGGGTTGCAAACAATACAATGTCAGCGTCCTTAACCGTTTCTCCAATTGTCTCTGAAGCTCGTACGGAATCCGGCAGTACCACATCTTTGATGTATGATGGATTTTTCCGGGTTTTGTTTATCTCCCTTACGACCTGCTCTTCCCTGGCCCATAGAGTAACCGGAAACCCGCCGTGCCCCAATACAACAGCAAGTGCTGTACCAAAGCTTCCTGCACCTATAATGCTTACTTTCTTCACGCTGCTCCTTCATTATTCAGACGGCCGCTTGAAGGCTTAAAGGATTTCACCCTGTTTTCTGTGCCCTTCAATAGCCTGCTTATATTTCCTTTGTGTTTTACAATAATTGCAAGTGCAATTACGCTGCTGAAAATGATAATACTTCCGTCAATGTACCAGTCGAATCCGTAGCGAAGGATGAGCTGGGAAAATGGATAAACAAATGCTCCGGTAATAGAAGCCAGTGATACATAATGGGTGGAAAACATTACGATCAGGAAAAGCGCGAGAGTGATTGAGATGGACAGAGGCTCAATTCCATAAAGCATGCCACAGGCAGTGGCGGCCCCTTTCCCGCCGCTGAACTTCGCATATATCGGAAACATATGCCCCACTACAGCGGCAACACCGCAAATAATCAATACCATTGAGTGGGTATCCCAGTTTGCGTAAAGCGATACCGGCCCGCTGCCCACATAATAGGCGAGCTGACTAATGAAGAGTGTGCAGATCAGTCCTTTGCCGAAATCAAACAGTAACACCAGCGTACCGGCTTTCCAGCCAAGAATTCTGAATGTATTAGTAGCCCCGGCATTTCCGCTGCCGTGCTCACGAATATCAATACCGTGAACACCTTTCCCATACCACAAGGAACTGGGGATAGCTCCAATCAGGTAACAAATTAAAATAACTGTAAGTAATGATATCATCGGAAGCGATTCCAAATAAGTTTCGATTCATGAACATTATAAGAAAATGTGCAATGAATCGAGAGATTAGTTTTGAATCGAGCCCTGAGCAGGACATTAATTCGACGAAAATTTAAGTCTGTGCCATTCTTTTCAGTCCGGCACAGTCAATAAACCGAACTTAAACATGTCGTTCTGCATGATATGAGGATCGCACCAGAGGGCCGCTCTCAACATGCTCAAGACCAAGTTTTTCCCCGATCTCTTTGTATTCCGCAAATTGATCAGGATGAACCCACTCAACTACCGGATGGTGCATTTTTGTAGGCTGCATGTACTGACCGATAGTAAGAACATCCACGCTGTGGTCAACGCAATCCTGCATGAGTTCTATCACTTCTTCGCGGGTTTCGCCCAAACCTACCATAATTCCTGTTTTTGTGCGAAGGCCCTGATCTTTACATCGCTGCAGAAGCTCAAGAGAGCGCTCATATTTAGCTTGCGGACGCACTGATCGGTAAAGGCGCGGAACGGTTTCCAGGTTATGACTGAGCACATCCGGCGGTGTATCGATTACGGTTTGAAGCGCATCATCCCATGCGCCTCTGAAATCAGGAATCAGTGATTCAATAGTCACGCCATCAATCATTTCGCGAAGAACTTTATGACACTCCGCAAAGATAGGGGCGCCGCCATCTTTTCTCTCATCCCGGTTTACAGATGTGAGAACCACGTGCTTTAATTTCATCTTAGATGCGGCATCAGCCACGCGGCGCGGCTCATCCCAGTCCAGCCCCTGAACCGGCCGGCCGGTTTTAATAGCGCAAAACGCGCAGGATCGTGTACAAACATCTCCAAGAATCATAAATGTTGCCGTACCCGCACCCCAGCACTCTCCCATATTCGGGCAGCGTGCTTCAGAACAGACCGTGTTCAGATTATTCTTTCGGATTGTATCTGATACTTCTTTAAACTTTTCTCCGGACGGCAGTTTTACCCTGAGCCAGTCGGGACGGCGTTGTCCGGGTGATGATTCTTCTAATACGTTGAGTTCTTTTATCATTACACTGCTTTTAAAATTTGATCCGAAAAATAGGATGAGTTCCTGAAGATACTGTGAATTTTACAAAGGTGTTACCGAAGATAGGCTGTATTCCTGGCGGAGATATAGCGTTATTCATTTCCGGCTGCTGTTTTTGATAGCTTTTGTTCGAGGCCTCGTAAACTTTTATCCTCAACTACATCAACTCCAAACTGCCTGGCAAAGTTTACAGCAAGGCTCTTTTTTACCTCTTCGATATCGATCGGTTCATTTACCAGTTGCGCCAGGCCGGTAACACGTTTATCGGATATACCGCATGGAACTATGTGGTCAAAATAGGTGAGATCGGTCTCTACATTCAGCGCAAATCCATGCATTGTTACCCATCTTGAACAGCGAATGCCCATCGCGCAAATTTTTTGATCGCCAATCCAAACCCCGGTCAGTCCATCGATACGGCCCGCCTCCACACCAAAGTCGGCGCAGGTCATAATGATCACCTCTTCAAGGTACCGGAGATATTTGTGAACATCGGAGAAGTGGCGGTCGAGGTCCAGGATTGGGTAGCCTACAATTTGTCCCGGCCCGTGGTAGGTTATATCGCCGCCACGGTCATTTTCGATAAACTCAGCGTCAATTTCTCTGAGTTCAGCAATCTCTTTCAAAAGGTGGCCCGCATCACCGCTCTTGCCCAGCGTATATACGTGCGGATGTTCAACAAAAAGCAGCGTATCCGCAACCGGTTTTCCTCTGGAAGGATCCTTTCTGTGGGCTAATTTCTGTTCAATCAATTGTGCCTGAATGCGCCGCTGGAGATCCCATGCCGCGCGATAATCTATTTGGCCGAGGTCAAATAGTTCAACGATATTTTTCATGCCCAAAGATAACGAAAAAGCAGTGAAATGGATACCATTACACTGCTTCGTCAAAATTACCCGGGAGCAATTGATTCACCCTCTACCTTTCAGAGGTACTTTACTACCGAATCACAAACGTAACCGGAACTGAATACTGAACTCTCACCGGGCGCCCCCTCTGCATTCCGGGGGTAAATCTGGCCTGTTTCACAACCCGAACGGCTTCTTCATCACAACCTCCGCCGATTCCTCTGACCACCTGCGGATTCTCAACCTCTCCCCTCTCGTTTATGATGAACTGCACCACAACACGACCCTGGATATTGGCTCTGACCGCAAGTTCGGGATATCTCACTTTCTCCTGCAAAGAAGCGAGACCCCCAATCAGTTCAGGCATGTGCTCAACTACTACAAAGAAATCCTCCTCCTCTTCAGGCTCCTCTTCCCTTGCTTGTTGAGGCGGCGGCAGATGCCCATCGCTCATAAAGTCAAGTTCTGCATCTATGTTAATATCAATATCTTCTATGATTACATCATTCGGAACCGCCACCGGAACAGGAGGACGCGGCGGCGGCGGAACGGGTGGCTGCTGCTTTGTCTGGATAATCTCCTCCATTTCAACAATTTCCTGCTCTGCTATGATAAATTCGGCTCTCTCCGAACTCGTAATACTGATCCTTGTGAGCCCAATGAATACCATGAGCGTAATTATTAGCCCGACCTGGAAAAATATCGTGTAATATTTCCGCAGATCAACTTCAGGCCTTCTTTCAGTGGTAAACTTAAACTCGCTTTGTTTTCTTCCTTTTTCCATGATAATCTCCCATCAAAATGCTGCTCTTTCTAAAAGTTTTAAGACTCTTTATTCTTTATTAGAAATCTACAATGTTATTGTGAATTTTTGATGTTTTTTATTGCGATCTGACGCTCCAAAAAACTC
>CAZKIZ010000039.1:7064-13990 GCA_964552935.1 uncultured Rhodohalobacter sp.
GCCGGCTGATGGGTGTCTCTAACCCGTCAGCCCGCACGAGCAGCGTGCAAACGGGCTGTTGATGCCTGCGGCGCAAAGCCCTTTTGTATTAGGTCCATTGTATGATCCCCTGTTCTACGGGAAGGTAAGTGTGAACGAATCTGCCGCTCTGTATTCAGGCAAAAAAAAAGCCACGCTTTTAAACGTGGCTTTAATATCCTTTCGAAATTGATCAGGAATCAATATCGGTAGTGTTCCGGTTTGTAAGGCCCTGCTTTAGGCACTCCGATATAGTCGGACTGCTCATCAGAAAGCTCCTCCAGCTCCACACCAATTTTCTTCAGGTGCAAACGAGCTACTTTTTCGTCCAGATGCTTTGGCAGAACGTGTACTCCAACTTCAAACTCATCGTTCCAAAGCGCGATCTGCGCCATTGTTTGATTCGTGAAGCTGTTGCTCATTACGAAGCTTGGGTGTCCGGTTGCATTTCCGAGATTCATCAGTCGTCCCTGAGACAGCAGGATCAGCTCTTTGCCATCTTCAAGCTTAAACAGATCAACCTGCGGCTTGATATTCTCTTCCTCTGCATTCGCCTTCAGCCACTTCACGTCTATCTCGTTGTCGAAGTGCCCTATGTTACCCACAATAGCTTTATCCTTCATAGAGCGGAAATGCTCTCCTGTAAGAATATCTTTGTTTCCTGTGGCTGTTACCACGATGTCCGCCTCTTTAACGGCATCAGACATCTTTTTCACTTCATAGCCGTCCATTGCGGCCTGGAGCGCACAAATTGGGTCAATCTCAGTTACAATAACGCGGGCACCTGCGCCTCTTAATGAAGCAGCAGATCCTTTACCCACATCTCCATATCCGGCAACTACGGCAACCTTGCCGGCCATCATCACATCTGTGGCGCGGCGAATTGCATCGGAGCAGGATTCGCGGCATCCATATTTATTATCAAACTTCGATTTGGTAACCGAATCGTTCACGTTGATTGCCGGAATCGACAACGTGCCGTTCTTCATCCGTTCGTAGAGTCTTAACACACCGGTGGTTGTCTCTTCTGAGATTCCGCGAATATTTTGTGCCAATTCAGGATATTTATCCAGAACCAGGTTTGTGAGATCGCCGCCATCGTCAAGAATCATATTCAGAGGCTTACCATCTTCAAAAAAGAGTGTCTGTTCAATGCACCAGTCATACTCTTCTTCCGTCATCCCCTTCCATGCATACACAGGTACACCGGTCTCGGCAATGGCTGCCGCGGCGTGATCTTGTGTTGAATAGATGTTGCATGATGACCACTGAACTTCAGCGCCCAGTTCAACCAGTGTTTCAATCAGCACGGCTGTTTGAACAGTCATGTGCAGGCAGCCGGCGATACGTGCACCTTTGAGCGGCTTGTCTTCACCGAATTCTTCACGAGTTGCAATAAGGCCGGGCATTTCTGCTTCCGCCAGCCGAATCTCCTGACGGCCGAACTTAGCTTGCGTAATGTCTTTAACTTTATACGGTAGTTTTTCTACTTCTTTTTCCATCAATATCTTGTATATGTTTTACTATTATTTGTTACTGAACAAACAGTAACATCGGTTTTATGGTTCATCTGAAGTTCAGAGAACCGATTTACTTCAACACGCTGAGACTCAATACGATCAGCTGTTTACTGGTTAAAAGTATTGCTCAATTTTTGCTTTTGCTGAGTTATAATCACCTTGCCGTCCCCTCGATCCCATCTCAATCTCAATCAGTTCACCACTGGGATCTACATAAACTTTGAATGGAATTCCGGTTCCTCCCAGCTCAGCAAACACGCCGTTAGCATCGTAAAGCCAGGTAAAATCGTATCCGTGCTCATCGGCAAAAGCACGAGCCTCCTCAGGCCCCTCAGTGAGGCCAACAGTTACGGCAAGCATTTCAAAATTGTCGGGATACTCTTCCCGCAGGTCCTGCATGGCCGGAAACACCTGGAGGCAGGGTCCGCACCAGGACTCCCAAAAATCGATCAGAACCAGCTTGCCTTCAAACTGGCTAAGATCTACCGGATTTCCGTCCAGGTCTGTAAATTCCGCATTCTGAATAGTGGCACTGTGTTCTTCTAAACTTGGAGAGGAAACTTCACTTGACGGATCTGCCTGCTGCTGATCTGATTCCTGAGAGCAGCTCGCTACGCCAAGCAAGATGATCACGAGAAAGGGTAAAAACAGATGATTTAATTTCATAGTAAATAATGTTTAAATGTGGAGGCTTAACAACAAAACTTCATCAAGCAATTCTTTAGCGACTCAGAAGATAAGCTTTTTTGATTGATTTTCTTAGCTTGAGATATCACGAAACTGTATAACCATTTCCGGATTGGAGCCCGGCCTGATGGAACAGCTGGCGGATTATGTTTTGATAACTCTTGATTTCGTTTTTGTGATGGGAGTCTGCATGATCTATCTTTATTTGCTAACAAAACGAAAAATATGCCCTCAAATAATCTGTTCGACTACGTAATCATCGGCGCCGGTATTGTTGGTCTGTCAACCGCATATAAACTCACGGTTAAAGACTCCTCAGCTTCTATTTTGATACTTGAAAAGGAATCGGACCTGGCCGCACATCAGACCGGCAGGAATTCAGGAGTGATTCATTCCGGTATCTACTACAAACCGGGCTCTTACAAAGCCAGGAACTGCATCGACGGCCGCCATCAGCTGGTAGAATTTTGCAAAAAGCACGGCGTCAGACATGATATTTGCGGTAAAGTAATTGTAGCTACTGACGAGGCTGAGCTGCCGCGACTCAAAGCAATTTACGAACGCGGACTCGAAAATGGCATTGAGGGGATTGAGCTTATCGGCCAGAAAAAGCTAAACCAGATTGAACCTTATGTTAACGGCATCAAGGCTATCCATGTACCGTGCGCAGGTATAGTTGACTATAAAGAGGTTTGCCGAACACTCGCAGGTATCATTGAGTCCGGGGGGAATACAATTACGTATGGTGCAAAAGTATCCGGAATTTTTCCGCATAAAGATCATCTGAGGATAGATACATCCAGCGGAACATACCGTGCGCGGAAAATCATTAATTGCGCAGGCCTGCAGAGTGATTTGGTTGCAAAGTCATCCGGGGTGGATCCAAAAATTCAGATTGTACCTTTTCGCGGCGAATATTACGAACTCACGGATTCCGCTCAGCATAAAGTGAAAGGGCTAATTTATCCGCTTCCCAATCCTGAATTCCCGTTCCTGGGCGTCCACTATACGCGAATGGCAACTGGGGGAGTGGAGTGCGGGCCAAACGCCGTATTTGCATTCAATCGTGAGGGGTATGAAAAGAGTTCTTTCAGCTTTCGCGACACCATTGAGACGGTAAACTTTCCCGGTTTCTGGATCCTTGCCGGCAAACACTGGCAGCAGGCGCTTGATGAGTACTACCGCTCCTTTTCAAAGCGTGCATTTCTGCAAAATCTTCAAAAGCTTATCCCATCCGTCACTATCGATGATATAAAAGCCGCGCCGGCAGGTGTTCGCGCAATTGCGCTGCAGCGTAACGGAGAGATCCTGGACGACTTTTGGTTTGAAAAAACGCGTAACCAGGTTCATGTTCTTAATGCCCCGAGCCCGGCAGCAACGGCAGGGCTATCTATCGCTGATGCAATTGTCGATGAGTTGTAGAACAGAATTGCAGTACTTCAGAATTCTGCACAAAAACGGAGTGAGAAGGGGGCTTTGAAATGCCCATCTGTCGGCTGCCTGTCCCTTTGGGAGTTTTGTTCCGAAGGAATCCGTTGGGACCGGCTGATGGGTACTTTAACCCGTCAGCCCGTAGAAACAACGTGTGGACGGGGCAGTAATGCCCCAGAGTTAGGATGCCTGCGGCGCAAAGGCCTCTATCAGGCTTTAACTCACCAGCAGCTCTTCTCTTTTCAATTTGTAATAGTCTTCATACACTCCAACAACCCTGTTAAGATCAAATCGCTCTGCCTGGGCACGGGCATTTTTTGACATCTGCTCATGGAGCTTTTCATCTTTAAGAATTTTCAATGAGTATTCCCCCATCGACTTTACATCCCCCAGCTCGCAAAGGTAGCCGGTCTCTCCGTGAATATTTACTTCCGGCAGGCCGCCAATGTTAGAACTGACAACAGGAACACCACAACTCATGGCTTCAAGCGCTGCCAGGCCGAACGTTTCGCTGCCCGAGGGTATCAAAAAGAGGTCAGATATTGAAAGCACCTCTTCAACCTGCTCCTGTTTTCCGAGGAACCGAACTTTTCCGCAAATCTTCAGTTCACGGCAGCGGTTTTCGGCCTTCTGACGATCCGGACCGTCCCCCACCATCAGAAGTGTCGCCTCAACTCCGTTTTTCACTATTTCATGGAATGTTGATACAACATCCGGTACCCGTTTCACCTCCCTGAAATTGGAGACGTGCGTAATCACTTTTTCGTCGTTCGGACAGAGTGCTTTCTTGAAGTGATTTTTATTCGATTTCTGAAACCGATCAAGATCAATGAAGTTGGGTATTACCTCAATATCCTTCCGGATATCGAACTTCTTGTAGGTCTCTTCTTTCAGGTATTCCGAAACAGCGGTTACCCCGTCGCTCTGGTTTATGGAGAAATCAACCACGTCTTTATAACTGGGATCACTGCCGATCAGTGTAATATCGGTTCCGTGGAGCGTTGTGATAATCGGCACATGAGCTGCCTGCTCGCCCAGAATTTGCTTGGCAAGGTAGGCACTGGTAGCGTGCGGAATTGCGTAATGAACATGCATAATATCCAGTTTTTCATGCTTGATTAAATTCACCATCACGTTGGCCAGGGCAAGATCGTAGGGCGGATATTCAAACAGCGGATAACTGCTCAGATCCACTTCGTGAAAGGTGATGTCGGTACGAAATGAATCGAGCCGTGCGGGTCGCGCATAGCTCAGCACGTGCAGTTTGTGCCCTTTATTAGCGAGCCCTTTAGCCAGCTCCGTAGCAACAACACCGCTGCCGCCGAAAGTAGGATAACATACGATTCCAATATTCATATCTGATCAACAACTAAACCGTTATATTTACAAGTTTAAGTTACACAAATTATCGTGGCTATGCGTTCGGAGAGTTTGTAAAGGTTTGTGATAAAGGGTGATCGGGCTTTGACTGCCAATCACATGATGATGTTATTGTATGGCACAAACACTATGATTATTCTGCTTATGCATTTATGAGTAGGTTTTAATCTATTTACAGGAGCTTATCAGATGCTAAAGAGTTTAATACTTATAGTTTATAACCATTTATGAAAAAACTACTCTTTCCCCTCGCGTTTTTTGCATTTCTGCTGATTTTCACCGGGTCATTTAGCTTGGTCGCTGCGCAAAATCATTCAGATTATCTTGAAAGAGGCCTTCATGCTGAACAGAACGGTGACTATGAAACTGCGCTCGACATATGGTTCCGGGCGCGGCAGGATCTCGGGAACCCAAACCTGGAAATTGCCACGGAGTACCTGAGAGTTACAACAGAGCAGGATTTAAAAAAATATTACCAGATGGCCTACGCAATGTATCTCTGGGGGCTTTCTGCTGAATCGATCGAACATAATTCTGATGCCCTGCTGAATGAAATTGATCGGTTACGCCCCATTACTTCCGGCGAAAGGTACAATCGATGGCGCACCATGCTATCGGAAGGGAATCCGGAGATTCAACAAGATATCATAAGCTTTTGGAATGAAATCAATATACTTCCTCTCTCCAGCTATAACCCAAGAGTCATTGAACACTGGAACAGGATAGCTTATGCAAGAGAGCAGTTTTCGGGTGATAGCGCTGAACCCTACGGTACAGATATACGCGGAGAATTTTATGTGAAATACGGACCGCCCAACCGAAAGGGAACTATTGATCTTGAAATTACGGTCGGAGACATCTATCCCATTCTCTCGAACATTCCGGAAATAACGGGAACACAGCTAACAGAGCGGTCAAACTCCGTTTTAGATGCGATCAACCAGTATATCCGGGGCGGAACCGTACATATCTGGATTTACGATACGACTACAGAGAGCGAAGATCTTGAACTCACGCTCTACTTCCGGGAAAAACCGAACGGGGAGTTTGAAAGAGAATATACGATTGATGACCTGATTCCCAGTTCAGCCTTTGGCAGCAGGAAGAACTCTGCCGGGACAATTGCTCAAATGATTTACTATAACCGGCTGAGGACTTTAGACCCCCAATTTGCCACGATCCACTCCTCTATGGAAAGCGACCTATATTTCAGTGATACGAGTGTAAATGAGTCGATCAGAACCGGGCGCAACTTCAAGTTTTTGAATCGCGCTAAAGCTCAGAGTGCACTTAAATATTCGCCCGCCATCGCATCTACAGATTTCAAAACCGTTTCTGAAATTCCCATTGATATTCGCCAGTACCGTGCTTTAAATGAGGATAATGAACCCATACTTATCACGTATGTTCAAAACAGGCCGATGCGCGCTTTTTACCTGGACATCACGCAGAGCCAGCCCGGGAATCGGGACTTGATATCAAAGCAGATCAACAATCTCGAACAAGATCCTCTGCAGGTAAGCTCTTCGGAATTAACAGAACCTGAAGTGATTGAAGTTGGCGATTATATCAATAACTACAGATTGCGGAACACTCTTCATTTGCGAACACCCGGGCGAGAGCTTTTATCATCGACATCTCATGCGCCGGTGCTGGTCATAAATGAAGAGGATGAAGATACACCAAGCGTGTCCGTTTTTGAAATTCCTCACCTGGGTAATAACTATGAGCAAATTTTTTATTCTGAACTCAGAAATAACGATCCGGAGTCTTCCCCACTTTTTGAAACCTCACTGCCGGCCAATCTGCGCGGTCTTGGAATAAAGCGGTTGAAGCAGCCCGATCATTTTGATTTAGAACCCGGCAAGCTGCTGGCAAGTGACCTGATCA
>CAZKIZ010000040.1:0-13986 GCA_964552935.1 uncultured Rhodohalobacter sp.
GTAGATCTCAGGCCGGTTTCCGAAAACGACCTTCTTTCGCTATTTTTAAACCCACTTCTGGTGTTCACTCAGCAGAATTTAATCCAACAGAAAACATGCCAAATCAAATTTTATGGGCTGACGACGAAATCGATCAGCTGAAGTCTCACATTATATTTCTTAAGAATAAAGGTTTTGAAATTACGCCCGTAACAAACGGTGAAGACGCTGTTTCGATGATTCAGGAAAAGGTTTTCGACCTGGTTTTCCTTGATGAGCAGATGCCGGGAATGGACGGTTTGGCAACACTGGAGAAAATTCAGAACCTGCAGCCTTCACTACCTGTCGTGATGATAACTAAAAGCGAAGAGGAGTCGATAATGGAGGACGCTATCGGGAGTAAAATAGCGGACTACCTGATTAAGCCGGTAAATCCGAATCAAATTCTGCTCTCTATTAAGCGCACTCTTGATAAGAAGCGGATTGAAAATGAGAAATCAGCACAGTCGTACCTGAAAAACTTTAATGAGCTCTCCTCTCGGTTTAACGAACAGACCGACTGGAAAGGCTGGATTGAGATCTATCGTACGCTTACACACTGGGAGATGAATCTCGAAAACAGTGATCAAGGGTTGCAGCAGGTGTTGCAGGATCAGTTTCAGCAGGCAAACCAGGCGTTTGGGAAATTTGTTGAACTGGAGTACAAATCGTGGCTTACCAAAGAACCGGATGAGCGTCCGCTTCTCAGCCCCGATCTGCTGAAGGCCAAGGTATTTCCAAAGCTTTCAAATGACGAAACGGTTGTGTTTTTTCTGATCGACTGTATGCGCTACGATCAATGGGTACTGTTTGAGCGCATACTTACGGAGTATTTTTCCATAGAAACTGATTTTTACTACTCCATACTTCCAACAGCCACACCGTACTCACGAAACGCAATATTTTCAGGTCTTTATCCACTGGAGATAAAAAATCGCCATCCCCAGCTGTGGGAGATGGGTGCGGACGAGAGCTCGCTGAACCAGCACGAGGAGGAACTTCTGGAGAAATACCTGGCCCGAAATCATCTTGCACGGCCATTTAAATATGAAAAAGTAGTGCGTCCTGAAGACGGCAATCGAATTGCGGACAAAATGTCGAACTATACACAAGCGTCACTCTCAACGATTGTGTACAACTTTGTGGATACGCTGGTTCACAGCCGGTCCGACTCTGATGTGTTGAAGCAGCTGTCGCCTGATGTCCCTGCATTCAGATCGCTTACTGAGTCGTGGTTTCAGCATTCGTCGCTTCTGCAAATGTTTAAGGAGCTGGCTGAAGAGGATGTTACGGTGGTTGTATCGACCGACCATGGCGCCGTACGCTCCATGCGCGATACGAAAGTTTTTGGTGACCGGGACGCAGCCACAAATCTGCGTTACAAATACGGGAGGAATCTTAAAGCGGAAGAGAACGCCGCTATCTTTATCGATAAGCCGGAAGAGTATAAGCTGCCGGTTCCTCGTTCCGCAAATACGTTTATCGTTGCCAAAGAGGATTATTATTTTGTCTATCCTACAAACTATCATAAGTTTCAGAACTTATATAAGGATACATTTCAACACGGCGGAGCCTCCATGGAGGAGATGATTTTACCTGTTGCAACGTTAAAGCCACGCTCCTGATTAATGGAAGTGCTGATATGCAAAAATGAGCAGGAGACGATGTCTGCTGCAGGAAAGATTGGCGAAGGGGTTTCTGAAGGCGATATGATCTGCCTGAAAGGGGAACTCGGTGCCGGTAAAACTCATTTTGTGAAGGGATTTGTAAAAGCTTTCGGAATAGATTCTGATGTTGTATCGAGCCCTACGTTTTCCATTATTAATGAATACTACGGCACAATTCCCGTTTATCATTTCGACTTCTACAGGATTGAACGTCCGGAGGAAGCACTTGAAATTGGCGCAGAAGAATATTTTTATGGGGATGGCGTTTCCATTATCGAATGGCCTGAGCGTATTGAATCCATTTTACCGAAAAATGTTAAGTGGATAGAAATCAAAACGATAAATAGCACAACACGCCAAATTTCTATTATTGATTAGTTTTGATGCTGAACTAAATTCTGATGTCTACAAAAAAGCGACGACTTTCATACAGACTGGACCTACTGCCGGTAATTCTTCCCTATCACAGGCGGGCAACGAACATCATACAGCTGGGCGACCTGGTGTACTACGGTCCGTCGCCTGAGTATTACGGTATAGGTGAGGTTGTAGATATTAGCGATAACTACAGCATTGTTGATTTCAGGGGAACCGGACTGCTGGGAATACAGAAAGATGTGTTTGCCAACAAATATATAATACCGATTCATAAACTGAATCTGGGCAATATTTTAAAGTCTACCTGATTCTTCTCCAAGACTTACGAATCCTATTCAAGATTCCGTTCTCTGCCTGCTGCCCAGATTAATACTGCTACGATTAAACCCGGATAGAATGGTTCAATGCCGTAAAACAGGTACCCCTGATCATCTGCGGGATAGAGTGTGCCGAGCGTTAGCCAGCTCAGCGAGATGAGAATTGGAATGACGATCGCCGGAATCACAAAGGACATTTTAAGCTGAAATGATCTTAGATAGATCCCTAAAACGGGAATCAGCAGACCCGGAATGCAGACAGAGCCGATGACGTACCAAAGATCGATAACGCTGGGGTAAATGATAGTGAGAAGAATTCCAATGAGCGCTGACACCAGGATTCCGGCACGCGTAAGCTTGTTCGGTTCAACACCTGGCAGATACTGCTTCAGGTAGTCGCGGCCAAGCGTCTGACCGGAAATGAACAGGTAGCTGTCGAGCGTTGACATGATGGTTGCCAGCAGCGTTACGAAAAAGAGCCCTTTCAGGCCGATAGGCAGCAGCTGATCCGCCAGGATAGGGTAGGAGAGTACCGGGCTTTCAAGTCCCCCGCCGAGAATTACGAATGCATAGAGTCCCGTAAAAGCGGTCAGGAAATCGAAGACGGTCCAGAATCCAATCGATATAAAAATGCCGTTCCTTGCCGTTTTCGGAGAATCTGCGGCAGCGGCACGCTGATGGAAACTGGGATCTACAAAAGTCCAGAGCGCAATAAAAAACCAGACAACGATATACTGCCAGCTGAATCCGCCGGTAAAATCTTTATGCAGATCAGGTAGTTCGGAAAACAAGATTCCAAAACCACCAAACTCTGCAACGGCAAAAAGAAGGAGCATCACAAAACCGCCAAACATCAGGATGATCTGTAGTATATCTGTACGAATGACGGCCCCGAACCCTCCAATGGTGATATAGAGAACTGAAAACAGGGCTACAAGCGACGCGTAGAAAAGGTAAGGCACGTCTCCTCCTATCATAAACTGAAAGAGCACCCCCAGCATTAAGATGTAGGGAGCCGGACTCACCAGGATAAATATCGGCAGTGCGCTGATCCGGCCCGCCAGCGGACTGTAGCGATTGGCGAGCGCTTCAGGGATTGTCAGCGCCTTGTTGAGCCGGATTTTACCGGCAAGAAGAACAGCAAAAAGAGCTGAAAAGAGGTAAAACGGCACGCCGAAAATGAGCCATTGGGAGATGCCAAACTGGTAGCTGAACTCACCGACTCCCAGGATTCCGCCATACCATGTAGAAACCAGGGTAGCGACAAATGCCGGGATGGTAACTTTGCGGCCGCTGAGCAGGAAATCTTCCTCAGAATCTGACTGCCAGCCGTTTTTCCAGCTGATCCATATCAGGAATAGAAAATAAACCAGTATGATGATCCAGTCTGCGGTAAAGAGTGTAGCCGACAAAGTAATTATCGTTTGGAGTGGTTAATAAAAAGAAGAAGATCACCTGATTCGAACGTGATCTCTACAACCGATTTTGTGGTTTCGTTTGATGAGCCGTCCAAAACACCGTTCTCAAGCGTACCATTCTTAAGCTGATATTTTAATCCGTCGGTGGTAATGCCCGTTACTCTGCCTGAGAGTGGGAAGAGCGAGACGGAGGTTTCGGCGGGCAAAGTTTCAGTATAGGGAGATGTAATCAGCTTAATGTCGCAAAATTTGTCCCTGTAGAGAAGCCGGTCGAACTGATGATTAAACTGCTTCATAACCGACAAGTTTTTTACAGTATGATCCACACGCCGACCGGTTGCGCCAAAGACAATAACGGACGTTATGTTTGCGCTTTTTGCATACGTCAGAGCTTTTTCAAGATCGTTACTGTTCTGGTCTGCAATTTTTATGACCGGAATGGGATTCCGGTTTTGATTAGAGAAACTGTCGATGTCGCCGATAACAAGGTCAGGAGTTATATTGAAATCCAGCGCAATATTACCGCCGCCATCTGCAGCAATGAACAGATTGGAATGGTTCAGCGCTGTCGTAAGCTGGGACTTGTACGGAGGCTCTCCGTTACATAATATAATTGCGCTTTTACTGCCAATTTCCATAAAAGCTGTTCGTTAGTGTGGTGTTCAAATGCGTTTGTAAAAATTATTTGACTCCTACCGATGGAACCATCATTTTAACAGGCTATTTTTCATGCTAAGGATAAAGAATTTATGTTTAAAGAGTTCATCGAAATCGTAAAGAAGTACAACAGGGTGGGTGTTTTTTCACATATCCGACCCGACGGAGACTGCATAGGTTCTCAGGTTGCATTAAGTCTGTGGCTCAAAAAGAATGGTATGGAAGTCATCGCCTTTAATGATGATGATATTGCTGAGAATCTGATTTGGCTTACCGATTATTTTCCCGTGCACAAAGCGACGGAAGAGCTCACTGATTCATGCGATCTTTTTATTGTAGTGGATGGAAACGCTCCGCACCGGTTTGGTTCTTACGAAACCTGGCAGGAAAAAAAGAGGCGTCCGGTCTTGATGATTGACCATCATCCTAATCCCGAAGATGAGTTTGATCACGCCATATCAGTGGATGACGCATCCTCAACTTGCGAACTTATCTACAATTTGTATAAGGAGCATGACATTGACCAGATTGATGCGGATGTGGCAAAAGCGCTATATACGGGCCTGATTACAGATACAGGATCTTTGCAGTACGACAGCGTTAAACCGGAAACAATGGAGGCCGCGGCCGAGCTACTGCGCAGAGGTGAGTTTAAGCCTAACCTGGTGGCCGAACGCGTTTTCTCCAACCAAACGCTTCCTCAGCTGCATTTGCTCAGTTTGTCGCTAAGTACAATTGAGCTCTTTGAAAACAATCAGATTGCGGTGATGACCGTTACAAAAGCGATGCTTGATGAAACGGGCACAACAAATTCAGATACAGGCGGTTTTGTAAGCTATCCGCTCAGTATTACTGGGATTAAAGCTGCCGTACTGCTTAAAGATCTGGATGATGATGGCGTTAAAATGAGTTTACGTTCAAAAAGTGATGTAGACGTAAATGAGTGGGCACGCGAACTGGGTGGCGGCGGCCATAAAAAAGCAGCCGGAGCGTGGCATCCCGGCCCTCTCGAAAAAGCGATCAGGGAAACCGTGCAAATCGGGTCTAAACAGATTCAAAAGCTGGAACTTGAAGAACAAAGTACAATATAAAATACTGCTCACCATTGCCGCCCTGTTTCTGGTTCAGTGCGGAAATAATTCTGGTGAAAATCCCGATACGGGTGAACGGGCACCATTTTCAGCCGCGCTAATTGAAAATAACGATTCTCTGCCTGAGAGCTCAGCAGGATCTGCCCTGGATAATGACCGGAGAATATACGACAGTCGCGACAACGCCATAACAGCCGCTGTTGAAAAAGCGAGCAGCTCAGTTGTTAGTATTGTGGTAACGGCAGCAGTTGAAACTCCGGCGATGCCCAGAGATGAACTTTTCAGGCACTTTTTTGGGGATCGGTTTCAGCGCGAAAACACAAGAATGGGATCCGGATTTATCATCAGTGATGACGGGCTGGTGGTTACAAACCAGCACGTTGTTGGAAAGAATCCATCAGAAATAACCATCTCCACCACGTATGGTAAGACCTACATTGCCGAGCTGATCGGTAGTGATGAGCTGACCGATATTGCGCTGCTCAAAATAAAATCAGATGAACCGTTTCCGTTTATCGAACTCAGTGACTCTGACGATGTGCGGGTAGGTGAGTGGGCCATTGCGCTGGGAAATCCGTTTGGCCTGTTTGATGACGGCAAACCAACGGTTACGGTTGGTGTTGTGAGCGCACTGAACAGAGATTTTCGTCCCGATCCATCGAATCCCCGGGTTTATCTCGATATGATTCAGACCGACGCCTCTATAAACAGCGGAAATTCGGGCGGCCCGCTTCTGAACAGTAACGGCGATGTGATAGGCATCAACACGTTTATCTATACTGGCGGAACAGGAGCCGGGTTTATTGGCCTCAGTTTTGCCATTCCGAGCAATCGAATAGACAGAATTATCTCCCAGCTGCTTACGAGCGGAAGTGTTATGCTGGATTACAATCCCGGTATGCAGTTTACGAGCATGACCGAACAGCTGGTCTACCGATACAGGCTGCCGTTTGTTCAGGGGCTGCTTGTTACAGAAGTGAACAGAGACGGGCCTGCGTATGAGTGCGGAATTATGCCGGGAGATATCATCCTCAGAATTGGCGGGGAGCGGGTTGTTGGTGAAATGCACGCCTGGGCACTGCTGCGTGAATATAATGAAGGCGATGAGATGAATATTGAGCTTCTCCGTGATAACAATCGATATCAAACCGATATGATGTTGAGAAAGAAAGTTTCTGCTGACCAAACCGATTAAAAGCAAAAAGCCACATCCAATAGTTAAATTGAATGTGGCTTTTGCCTCTTGATCTCTCAACTTAAAATTTCTTTTAAGCCCCCTGCATGACGATTATTTTTCTACCTTAATCAATAGTCACCTGTATGGTCCAAAAAATGACAACCCCTTACACTTTTTTTTGAAAAAAATTTAAAGCGCAGTAAAAACCTCGATATCGCCTATATATTTCCTATTTTTGACCCATGCTTGCACAAAAAGAGAATAAAACGACAACAGAATATTTACTGGAAGTACCGGACGGACAAAATTCCGATATCCGGCTCGACAAATACATTACCTCCTTCATCCAAAATGCTACCCGTAACAAGGTGCAAAATGCTATAAAGGATGGATATGTGTGGGTAAATGGTGAGACTGAGAAACCGTCCTACAGGATGCAGCCGGGAGATAAAATTGAAATTCGTCTTCCAAAACCGCCACCGCCCGATGCAGAACCGGAAAAGATGGACCTGGATATCGTTTATGAAGACGAGGAGATCATTATTGTGAACAAATCGGTGGATATGGTGGTGCATCCTGCGTTTGGCAACTGGTCGGGCACGCTGGTTAACGGGCTGCTCTATCACACCAAAGAAAACTTATCGAAAACAGATGAGGAGACACTGCGTCCGGGAATTGTTCACCGGCTCGATAAGAATACCAGCGGGCTGCTGGTGGTCGCAAAAAACGATGTGGCCCATCAAAAGCTCTCAAAGCAGTTTGCGGAAAAAACGGCCAATCGTACCTACTGGACCATCGTATGGGGAGATCCGCCAGATTCCGGAACGATTGTGGGAGATGTGGGGCGTTCTCCGAAAGATCGAAAGATTATGACGGTTCTGCCTGAAGGGAAAGGAAAAGATGCGGTAACCCACTTTGAAGTTATAGAGCGATTTGATCATCTTGCACTGCTAAAGGTAAATCTTGAAACAGGCCGAACCCATCAGATTCGCGTGCACATGCAGCATGAAGGCTACTATGTGTTTGGTGATACGACCTACGGCGGAGCAGTTGTTCGCTACGGTCCGAATACCGGCAGCAGAAAGCAGATGTTTAAGAATCTGTTCTCAAAAATTACGGACCAGATGCTGCACGCAAAAACGCTGGGAATTGTACACCCGGGAACAGATGAATACATGGAGTTCGATTCCGAACTGCCGCCCGAATTCAGCCACGTTTTAGAGACACTCAGAACCAATTGCGTACCCAAATAAACTTTTAAAAAATCGATTGATATGTCATCGGATAGTAAAAAAATTAACATTGAAGTAGAACTGGACAAGAAAAATATTCCAACGGACATCAAGTGGAATGCAACAGATCTGGACGGGTATGATGAAGCTTCCTGCCGTGCGATGTTGCTTGCGCTATGGGATCACAATAAAAAAGATACGCTTCGCCTGGATCTCTGGACCCGGGATATGACCGTTGACGAGATGAAAATCTTTTTTCATCAAACCCTGGTTACCATGGCCGATACGCTCGAAAATTCCACAAATGATTCCCGGATAAGCGGCGATATGCGCGATTTTTGCGATTATTTTGCTGAAAAAATGCAAATTAAAGAAAAGTGACGCGCGCTGAACCGTGAATAACTATTAGACTCTAAAATTTCTATATTCAGAAGAGTCAGATCCACAAGAATATCAAATAGTACATTATGCAATATCTCGATTTTGAAAAGCCAATTGCCGACCTGGAAGATAAAATACAAGAGCTGCAGGATTTATCGGTGGGCGATGGCGTGCTTAAACCGGAAATTGACAGATTAAAGAAGAAGGCTGAGCAGCTTCGGGAATCGATTTTTACAAATCTGACCCGGTGGCAGCGCGTTCAGCTCGCCCGTCATCCCGAGCGGCCATACACGCTCGATTACATAGAGCGTATTACGGACGATTTTATAGAGCTGCACGGTGATCGGTACTATGGTGAAGATCACGCTATTGTGGGCGGCTTTGCCACAATCAGCGGAGAGTCTGTCATGCTGATAGGCCATCAGAAAGGGCGGGATACAAAGAGCCGCCAATACAGGAATTTTGGAATGGCTAACCCGGAAGGGTACAGAAAAGCCTACAGGCTGATGAAACTTGCCGAGAAGTTCGGTATCCCCGTAATTACACTGCTGGATACACCCGGGGCTTTTCCCGGGCTTGAGGCGGAAGAGAGAGGCCAGGCTGAAGCGATCGCAAAGAATCTGAAAATGATGGCTACGCTTGAGGTCCCCATTGTGAGCATTGTGATCGGCGAAGGGGCCAGCGGCGGAGCTATCGGCATTGGCATGGGGAACGAAGTATACATGATGGAGAACACCTGGTACTCGGTCATTGCTCCGGAATCCTGTTCTTCAATTCTCTGGAAAACATGGGACTACAAAGAGCAGGCAGCGGCAGCGCTTAAGCCAACGGCCAAAGACTTGCTGGAAATGAAGGTTATCGACGGCATTATACCGGAACCTATTGGGGGTGCTCACAGAGATTACAAAAAGTCTGCCGAGGCGGTGAAAGAGTGCTGCCTGAAAAGTCTGAAGCGTTTGGGTAAACTGAAGAAGGATAAGCTGATTGATCAGAGAATTGATAAGTATGCCGGTATGGGTGTTTGGGCAACCGCCGAAGCATAATTTCTTATGATCTCTTTTCCAGATAAGGATCCGCTTTTAAGTTACACCCATGTTTTGCGAAGCCGGTATGGTGAAACAGATCAGATGGGCTATGTGTACTACGGCAGATACCCGGAGTTTTTCGAAGTGGCCAGAACTGAAATGATGCGCTCCGCGGGATTATCGTACAGGAAAATGGAGGAGGACGGCGTGATGCTTCCGGTCATCTCTATGGAAATTGATTACAGAATGCCTGTTCATTACGATGAGGAGATGAGTGTTGAAGTGATGCTTTTCGAGAAGCCGCTGGTAAAACTGCACACCTACTATTCTATCACTACCGAAAGAAGTAATTCTCCCCATGTAAAAGGACGGGTCTCGCTCTGTTTTGTTGACTCAAATAGCCGTAAGCCCGTTAAAGCGCCACAGATTCTTCTAGATAAACTGGAAAAGAGATGAAAATGTCGCATCCTTTTCTGTATCTGCTCGTATTAGCAGGCAGTCTGTTTGTTATTACGGTATCGTTTGGTGAAATGCTGTGGGGCGCAGCACCAGGCGTATCTCCTCATTGGACAGAGAAGATGTTCTACGGAATGTGCCATCAGCTGCCCGACAGAACATATAGCTCTGCAGCCGGCATAATGGCGGTAAACACGCGATGTTTCGGAATCTTTGCCGGTATTGCAGCAGGGTGGATATTGATGCCGTTTCTTACCAAATTAACGGTGGGCAACAGATGGCCGATTTTCTTACTTTTAGCAGCACTCATTTTACAAGTCGCAGACTACGCAGGGAACATGTTTGAGCTATGGGAAAACACAAATCACTCAAGAGCAATTTTGGGAAGCCTGTTGGGTATTGCTGTGCCGCTTTCACTAACAGACCTGTTCTATCAACAATAAATAATGCAATAACGAGGTATTAATATGGAAATGGAAGACGATCAGTCCAAACCGTCCGATAACTTATCATTTAATGATTATTTGCCATCAGCCGGAATTGTGGGTGCAATTTTCAGCCTGGTGACGTTTGCACTTAGCCTGGCTATTGGCTACCAGCAGATCAGCTCGGAACCGTCCGGTTCACTGCTCTCGCCAACAATGCTTGGTGGTACATTGATCTGCTTGATTTCTGCTCTCGGCGGTGTGGTTGCGGTTTGGCACTTCACAAAGGAAGTTACACCATTTATAAAATTGGGTCAGGGAGCTGCTCTCGGATTCATCACCGGCGCGGTAATTGTACTGCTCACGGCCGTATTTAATGAGATATGGCATTTCATCGATCCTGATTACACTGAAAAGCTTGTTGAATCTACAATTGCCAATGTCGAGGCGATGGACCTCCCGTCCGCCCAGAAAGATCAGATGATTGATGGAATGGCTGAATCAGTAAGAACGCAGCAGTCATTCGGTGCTCAGGTTCTTTGGGGAATTCCAATGTACGGTATATTAAACCTACTGACGGCCATGATTGGAGTCAAAGTTTTTGCCAAAAAAGAGGATCAGGAGACATTTTAGCAGTTGGATAATCATCAGTCAGGTTCACCATTTCTTGATCAGTTAAACAGGCCCTGGGTTGAGCAGAAGGGATTCTCTCACTGGGGCATGTCACTCTTATGGCTTGTAATTGTTTTTTTAACGTCACAAGTTGTGGTGGCAGTCGTTGCGTCCGGCGTGCTCTATTTTTCGGGTGAGGTTTCTACTGCCGAAGAACTTATGGCTGCCATTGAAACCCGGATCGATATACTCTTTATCGGCAATTCCACGGGGCAGATTCTCTGTTTCGGGCTGGCAACGTTTCTTATAGTTACACTCCATACAGGTGCAGAAACAAAGCGTGAATTCCTGCGTCTCGGCTGGAAAAAAGATACGAATCTCTATATGGTTTTAGCCGTACTTCTGATTCTTGTGATTCAGCCAGCGGTAATGTTTCTCGGGTATTTAAACTCGTTTTTGCCGGTACCTGAATTTATGGAGCAGATGCAGCAGAACCAGTACAGAATGTTTGAAGAATTTCTGAGAAGAGACGGAGTACTGCTATTCGGACTGTTTCACATCGCTTTGGTACCCGCATTTGCTGAAGAGATCCTCTTTCGAGGGTATATTATGAGAGCGTTTGAAAAGAGTGGCGGAGTAATTTTGGCTGTGCTGCTTTCAAGTTTAATATTTGCACTTTTCCATCTGCAGCTTACCAATGTACTGCCTCTTGCAACTCTGGGCGCGGTAATGGGGTTATTAACATGGCTGAGCGGTTCTATTTGGCCGGCAGTGCTTGCCCATTTTGTAAATAATGGTGCCGCTGTTGTAATGGGCACATATATGCCTGACCGGGCATTTGCAGATATGACTCCCGATGTACTTCCACCGATATGGATGCTAGCCGTAAGTATTGGATTAACCGTAATTATGGTTAATATTATATACCGGTATTCAAATTATCAGATTAAATCATGAGTTTCTTTAGCGGGTCAAGTCCAAATAAGATCGATAACTGGGTGTGCGTGATGGAGCGCAATATCGAGTTTGAGGTAGAGATGGCAAAGAATTACCTTGCCAATCGAAGAATTCCATCAAATATTCTGAATAAGCGGGATTCTGCGCACAGTATAAATGTCGGTGAAATGTCGCTGATCTATCTTTATGTGCCAAAGGAGTTCGAAAAAAGAGCCCGAAAAGCACTTGCAGAACTGCAGGATGAGATTGGTGATGATATGGGAAATATTGAGCCTTGAGTGAACTTACCAAACGTATTCTATTTGCGGTTCCGGCAGCCACACTTTTTGTGTGGCTTGCGTGGATGGGTGGTGCATATTTCTTTTCGATAATGGCGCTTCTTGCCGTTGGTACAATCTGGGAGATAGACCGGCTCATGAAAAACGCCGGATTCCCCGGATATCTATTTTTGAGTCTGCTCCTTGCTTCTCTAATGTGGGCTCTCCGGTTTCTTCCCGTCTGGATGGTGGTAGCCGGAGCTTTGGCAGCGGTTTTGCCGGCTGCAGCGTTACTGTTTCCGGAAAAGAGAGAATTTGGAAAAAAATGGGCAAGTACTCTTTTCTGTGCATTTTACGCCCCATTTGGTTACCTGGCGGCTGTTTATGTTAGAGATCTGGGTTTGAGCCCGGACGGTTTTTGGCTGATCCTGGCACTCTTTTTCATGATATGGGGCAACGATGTATTTGCATACTTTGGAGGCAAATCTTTTGGCAAACATAAACTGGCCCCGAATGTAAGCCCAAATAAAACCTGGGAAGGGTTTGGTTTTGGAATTCTCGGAGCGCTGGCCGGTGCACTTATTGCCTGGGGTGCGGCGGATGACTTTCCAATGACTATTGTGCAGCTTATACCCGCTGCCGCCATCGTTAGCGTTACAGGCCCCCTGGGCGACTTGACAGAAAGCAAACTCAAAAGAATGGCGAATATGAAAGATTCATCAGCCCTTCTACCGGGACACGGTGGATTGTTTGACAGGTTTGATGCGATGATTTTAACGGCTCCGTTTCTCTATTTTTATTTTTCTATATTCGTGTAGTCCGGACATATTGTGACCGGGCTGGATCAGTACTTACAACATTCACACAGAGGAACAAATGGATCAGGAAAAAAAGATATTAATTACCGGCGGTACAGGCTTTATAGGATCTTATTTGTGCGAGGAATTGATGAGAGAGGGACATTTCCTTACTCTATTAACCCGCTCTCCGGATAAATACAGTGAAGAGAGTTCAAAAAACCAGGCATACGTAAGTTGGGACGGCGATCTCGTTTCTGAAATGGAGAAAGCCGATGTTGTGATAAACCTTGCCGGGGAAAATCTTTTTGGAAAAAGATGGACTCCTGAAGTTAAAAAGCGCCTGTATAATAGCAGGATAGATCTGACAAAGACGTTAGTAGACGCGATGAAGTCAGCCGAGTCTCGTCCTGAACTGTTTATTTCAGGCTCAGCCGTGGGTATTTATGGCGATTCCGGCAATACGGTTCTGGTTGAGGAATCAGATAAAGGAGATGATTTTCTGGCTAAAATTTGTGTCGACTGGGAAGCTGAAGCCGTGAAAGCAGAAGCTTTGGGGGTTCGGGTAGCTATACCCCGTATCGGTATTGTTTTGGAAGATGACGGCGGTGTGATAGAGCAGATGAAGCTTCCGTTTTCTCTGTTTGCGGGCGGACCACTGGGTACTGGGAATCAATTTGTACCGTGGGTTCACATGTATGATCTCTGTCAGGCAATTATTTATCCAATGGATGAAGATCTGAGCGGCCCCTACAACGCATGCTCACCAAACCCGGAGACGATGAATGACCTGGCCTCAGCGCTTGGACGTGTCATGAAGCGACCTTCTTTTTTCAAGGTTCCGGAGTTTGCGCTGAAACTTGTTTTAGGCGAGGCTGCCGCCCCGGTTCTGTCCAGTTTAAGGGTCCAGCCTAAGCGCCTGCAAAAGATGGGTTTTGAATTTGAGTACGAAGACCTCGAATATGCTCTTGCAGATATTTTATGAGGATTGCCGTTTACATTAAGTTGTGAAATTGGTTATCTTAAAAGTCTGGGGCAAGTTCCATACAGCCAGCTCCCTGTGAACTCCGTCAGGGTCGGAAGGCAGCAGCGGTAGCAGGTCGTAGCGGCGTGATATGGGT
>CAZKIZ010000041.1:0-13820 GCA_964552935.1 uncultured Rhodohalobacter sp.
AAAGCCCAAACATTTTTTTGTAGTTTGATTGTATTGATAAAATGTCGTGGTAGCTCATGTGGTTTCCCAAGGGGATGAACTGACAAGAGCGTCGGATTCATATCCGCCGGCTGGCGGACGGCGGTTCAAGCCCACTCATTTTTTTTGTAGTTTGATTGTATTGATAATATGTCGTGGTAGCTCAGGTGGTTAGAGCGTCGGATTCATAACCCGGAGGTCGGCGGTTCAAGTCCGCCCCACGATACTCAAAGCCCAATCCATTAATTTGGGTTGGGCTTTTTTTATTGATAAAGAGAGATATATGAAAAGGGAGGGAAATAGCATGCATCATGTATATGTACTCTATTCACCGCTGTATGATAAGATTTACATTGGTGAGTCTTCAGATTTGGGGGTTCGGTTTATCTATCACAACCAGGGGCCGAAGAAAGGTTGGACTAGCCGGTATCGACCGTGGGTTTTGGTTTATATGGAAGAATGTGCCAATAGATTTGCCGCCTTGAAAAGAGAAAGACTGTAAGTGTATATATAACTGTCAACGGGCCATCTGAGGCAGCTCATAAGTCTGTTCCCATTTTGAAAAGTAGTGCGAAAGCAGCCTCCGCTCCAACAACGAAAAGATCAAGTGATCGAAAAATTCCGGCCGGGAAGGTTTTGTAAAATCAACGCCGCAGCCAACGGGTTACTCAGCTTACTGAAAATCCCGGCACTGGCAATAGTTTTCAGGAAAGGGGCAGTTTTCGGGGATATAGGTGCAGAACTCGATGTGTGAATGGCCGCTGCCGGTGTAAATCACCTCTTCGTTCCAGTTTTCGCGCAGAAGTCGGTATTTGATATGGTCGGGTAATTTTTTGGGAAAATCGGGATAGAAATGATACGCTCTCAGAAGTTTCATCATCTCATCCAGCAGAAAAGCGGCCTGGGCATCATTCAGCTTTTTTAGCTCTGGAAAAGAGGCGATGTCAATTCCGGTAATCTGGCCAATCGGTTTTGCGGTACCGTGAATATACATCTCCACATCTTTGAACATTTGCAGCTCCTCGGGAAGGCTTTCTGAATCAAACTCAGAGATTTCGTCGGGATTGGGCGGATTTTTGGCTGAAGCCCGCATATCCTCCACAAGCTGTATGATGTAGTTGTCTAATTCTTTAGGATTTTTCATTCTCTCGGGTCTGTTAATTGAAGTATTTTTGTCAGTATCCACCTCTTCTGATGCCGCTGAATGAACAGTCATAGAATTGAAGGATTGATTTTAAAATCTACATATTGTTTAATTAAACCATATACCAATAAATACAAAAGAAAGCAATACAGGAATCGGGTTAAGCAGTCGTGTGCAACGGCTCAGGATAAGGAGAGCTCAGTAATTATCATTTAAATCTTGCAGACCGTCAAAAAACGGACCCGACCGTGAGGAGGAAGGGATCAGACCGGCCGGGGCGTATGGTATGTATCGTTTAATTTTTATTATTATCTGCATTATTACCTAGGTTGATGTCGTCCAGCCTGACCGGTCGCTTTTTATCTCCCGCCAGGTGAATGGTTTGCGTTGGAAATGCAAAGTCTATTCCCTCTTTGTTAAACCGGCTGAAAATCTCCCTGTTTACCCACTCTGTAAAATCCATATACTGCCAGAAATCGGGCGGATGAAACCAGTAGAATACTTTCAAATTGAGTGAGTCGGAATTCATGTTATCAAAATAAACGCGGGGAGGAAAGTCGGGATTCATTCCTTCGTGATTATCCAGGATCTCCTTCAGAATCTCTAATGCCCGATCCACTTTTTCCGGCGGGGTATCGTACGTAATTGTAATATCAAACACACGGCGGATGAACTGACGCTTACCGATGTTGTGGATGGTCATATTGGCCAGATTCCCGTTTGGAATGGTGAGCATGTGGCCATCCAGAGTTTTTACTCTTGTGGTTCTCACACCAACTTCCATGACGGTTCCAAGTTTGTCTTCAAGGTTGATCAGTTCGCCAACATTAAACGGCTTGTCGGCAAAGATCATCAGCGATCCAAAGAAGTTGCGAATGGTATCCTGCGCTGCCAGGCCAAGTGCCAGTCCGCCAATTCCAATACCTGCAAGAATACTCGTGATCGGCTGATCGCTGAGCGCCTGAGCGGCTTGTAGTACAATTAAGATAACAACGGCTACACGAATGGATTTGCCGACGATAGGTATAAGCATATCGTCAATGTTCACTGAATCTTCCGAAGCAAACCTCTTCAGCCACTGGTCAATTACACTCACCTGGCGGTAAAAGAAATTTCCGATTGCCAGAATAATTAACAGTTCGAGCACAGTGTGCAGAAGCCCTTCAAAACCAGTGGGCACGTTCAGAAATGAGATAGCAACCCACAAACCGAATGCAAAGAAGAGAAATGTTACGGATGAAGCCGCTGACTGGGCTGCAACAGCGGCGAGGTGTCGATTGATCTCCGTTAATTTACGGTTCAGCCGATTTAGAAAGAATTTGGCAAGTTTCCCAAAAAAGAAAGAGAGGGCAATGACAGTGACGAGCAAAATGATTCGCCAGAGTTCATTGCCTGCGAAAACGTATTCAGCAGATTCGGACAAGTATTCCATAAACGGGGCATTATGTATTTATAAATCAATTGAAAATAGTCATTTTGCAGCTTCATTATGAACCGGAAGTTTGCAAGGTGTTGTAGCGCGTGGCTCCTGCCTCGCGTGCAAGGTTCCCCGGCATTCGCCGGGACCGGTAAGCACCGGCAGAGTTCAGGGTGTTGTGCGTACCGAGCGAAGTGAGCCCCTGTAAGCGTCGGGATTAGGGCAAGGCGCCTCTGCATTCGAGGGGCCGGAAAGGCGCTTTATCCACAACCACCCCGAATGCTTTCGGGGCTTGGTGAATAATGCAGGCTAAATACGATTGAAACCATTAACGAATTCGCCAATTTCTGAATAGACGAATAACCAACCACACCAATACGCTAATACGAGTAGGAGGGAAGCACAAACCTGTATCCGCGATCTGTCAGCTCTTCGAGAATAATCTCGAGTGCAGCCAGGCTTACCGCCCGGTCGTGCATTAGTACGATATTGCCTCCTTCCATCGATTGAAGAGTGCGTTCTGCAATCTCAGCAGCATCGGCGCGGATAGTCTCCTCGTTATCGGGATATCGCCAGTCGTAAGAGTTGACCGACCATCCCATTCCATGCATCCCGTTATCGTTAAGCACTGCAGTAGCTTCAGGCGTCATCATTCCGTATGGAGCTCTGAAGAAAAGCGGTTCGTAAGACAATTCTTCCCAGAGCCAATTGTTAAGCCTTACTATTTCATTTTTTGTTTCATCTTTTGAAATTTCGGTAAGTCTTTTGTGGCTCCAGGAGTGGTTGCCAATCATATGGCCGTGATCCAATATCTGCTGAACAACCCATGGAAGTGGTTCAGCAAGGTAGCCGTTAATAAAGAAGAGTGCTTTGGCATTGTATTGATCGAGAAGCGAGAGAAAACCGGGAGTGGTGTACGCCTTGGGACCGTCATCAATTGTGAGTAGTACAATCTTTTCTGTGGAATGATCGGCGAGTGATCGGATTTGCCAGGTTTTACTGTCGATATAATAGAGCGTATCCGCGGGACGGTCAGCGGCGATAACAGAAATCCCTGAAGTGACCATTAAAGAAGCCAACAGAATAAGTTTTATTGAATCCATATGCAGTACAAATGGTCGTCGGAAAGTGAGATCTACCGGAATTCTGTGTATACAGTTAAGTTGATATGAAATAAGGAAAAATAGAGATTAATCCAAGAGGGCAGCCCTGGCGAAGTTGTGGGTTGGGCGAAGGCCGCAAGATTTACCAAAAGAAGAGAATTCATCCAGTGATGATCCTCATTTGCGAAACCAGTTAAGATTGTCGAAGAATTGAAGTGAGGTTATTTTTTTACTTAATCAATTTTTCGCAGCCTTAATGAGAATCCTTCTGTGGCTCCTTCACCTTCTGGATAATAAACCAAAGTCATGACGACAAATTTATCGGTGTCGCTAAAAAGTAGTTCATGGCGAATGCCGTCAGGTGGAAGTAAAAGGAAGTCCTCATCACTGGAAAAGATTATTTTTTGAGATTTTCGTTCTCGATCAATTGAGTAGGTGCCGGAACCTGAATAGAGTGAGTCATTTCGAACAAAGGTGTAGTTGACGGACGATTTTGAGAATTCAAAATATCCGAGGTCACCGGTCTCTTCGATTGCAGGTTTGAAAGGTTCATGATTGATAAATAGTGTAGTAATTTCAAAAACTTCCCACTCACCCGGAAGATCTTTAATCTGTCGGTCCTGAAAACTCGTGGTGCAGGATGCAAAGACGATTAGAAGCACACTTACCAGGTAAATTGAGGACACTCGATTATAAAAATAGTTGGCTTCCATTTTTAAAGCATGCCTTTCATGGTTCGAGTCGTTTTAAAATACACTGCACTTCGTTAAGATATTCGATGAATGCTGACCCTTCTGACTTTTTGAAAAAAAGAGGAGCCGAACAGATCTCAGTATCACTAAGAATCAATTCGGCTACATTGGTTTCATTTTTTTGAACGGCTACTCGCCGCGGGCTCTATTCTATCCTTCGATCAAGGCATCCATCTCGGCAAGGATTTCGCCGTACCGTGCCCAGTCGCCGTCTTCGAGGGCTGAACGCATATCCTGCCACAGGCTGCGGAGCTGCTCGTACTCTTCGGAACGAAGATCCTGGCCAATTGCAATTTCGTCGGCCGTCAGTTCCGGATCGGCCACAGTTTGGGCCAATGGACTTGAAATGCCGGCTAAGTCTCCAAAGAGCTCAAGCATGGCGCCTTCTATGGTTGGCTGCATGGCAATGTTATCACCAATGGCAACAATCACCCGCTGCAGCTGCGGTATATCCACGCCGTCAGCCAGAAGGAATACCGGCTCCACATAGAGGAAGGAGTTTTCGATCGGAATCACCATCAGGTTTCCGCGAATTACGCGCGATCCCCGCTGATCCCAAAGAGCTATTTGTCTTGAAATTTCAGGGTCCTGGTCGATCCGCGCCTCAATCTGGGCCGGGCCGTAAATCAGCCGGTCTTTCGGCAGCTTGTACACAATGAGCTGTCCATACTCTCTCGGGTCCGATTTGGCGGCAAACCAGGAGATCATGTTGTCCCTGTTTTCCGGTGTAAGCGGACTGATCAGCATAAATTCAAGTTCCTCTTCATCAGGCAGACGAGCCAGAACATAGTAGGGCTCCATCAGAATCTGGCGTCCGCCATATTTTTCATTAGGCCGTGTCCAGAGATCTTCCTGGTTATAGAATACCTGTGGGCGGGTCATGTGGTAGCGGTTAAAGGTCTCCATTTGAATTTCAAACAGATCCTGCGGATAGCGGAAATGTGCATCCATGCCGCCGGGCACTTCCGACTTCGGTTTGAAAAGATCGGGGAATATGCTTGCATAAACATTCAGAATCGGGTCATTATCTTCAACCATGTAGAAGTCAACGGTTCCCTCATAGGCATCCACAATTATTTTTACGGAGTTGCGCATGTAGTTTACGCCGCGCTTGGTTGTGGAGTAAGGGAAATGAGACGACGTAGTATACGCGTCCTGAATCCAGTATAGTTTTCCGTTGTTCTTCACAAGGTAAGGATCGCGGTCGAGAGTAAGAAACGGGGCAATTCTCTGTACCCGCTCCTGAACGCTCCGCCAGATTTGAAGGCGGCTTTCGTTATGAATATAGTCGGAAAGTATGATGTTAATATCGCCCAGCTCCCACGCAAAGAGCAGCGTTCTGAAGAAACTGCTGAACTGGATGCCTCCCTGACCGGAATAGTGGGTATAGACGTTTTCATCACCTGCCGGATAGTGCAGCTCTTCCACGCCCGTATTTACGATATAGTAACCGGAACTGTTTTCGCCGTAGTAGATGGCCGGATTATCAATTCGCAGATCAGGACTATTGTATACGGGAGGAAGATCGCGAACAATCAGCCTCGGTTCACCCTGGCGCGTGGTTTCCGTAACGGGACTCATTGTAAGTCCATACCCGTGTGTATACTGCATGTGCCGGTTCACCCATGTGTCGGACTGGCTGGGCAGGGTACGGGCAATTTCACGGGCTGACAGCATCACCTGTGTCTGCTTACCGTCAATAACATACCTGTCATTATCTACATTGTAAAATTCGTAGTACGAACGGATCTCCTGAAGCTGCTTGTAGGTTGAAATCAGCAGGCGCGGATCCCAGAGACGAATATTATCAACGGCATCCTGGTTGTTTCGAATATCTGCGATGGTGAGGGTGTCGTCAGCCTGGTACTCAACCTCCCGCACATTATCGAGTCCAAAACCCATGCGGGTCATTTTGATATTATTCTCGAGGTAGGGAGTTTCGAGCTGAAGTTCGTTCGGATTCACGCTAAAATTCTGAACTACACCAGGCAGCACAATTTTCCCTCCGACAAATACAATAACACCTAAGATAGCAAGGCCGGGCACTACTTTCCCGAGCTTCACCCATCGGCTCACCATCAGCATCAGCGAAAGGGCCAGAGTAATTACAAACAGCAGCCAAAGTGCAGGCAGTTCAATGGTCACATCTGTATATCCCGCTCCAAATACGATTCCGTCCGATTTGTACAGAAGGCCGTAGCGGTCCAGGTAGAATCCCCAGGAGAGAAAGAGCAACCAGAGTCCGCCATTAAATTTTAAATGATTCATTACAGGTTCTGAGGCTGTAAACCCTTTCCCCGGCTGCATGCCAAGCAGGCCCGTAAACAGGTAGACAATAGCCAGGATAGCTGTTGTTAAAAATGTGAGTACCAGCATAGACGTCTGCAGAAGCTCCCAAAACGGCAGCTGAAAGAGATAGAAACCGATATCTCTTCCGAAAAGCGGATCGGTTTCACCATAGGGGACATTCCAGACAAAAAGAAGCGATTCATCCCAGCGGATATAAAAACCGAAAGCGAACATGAGGGTAATGACCAGCGCAGCAAGCGTAAAAAACTGCTTGATTCGTTTTTGCTGCTTTGGGCTATGAATGTCAAAATCCACTCCCTGCAGCGGGGTTCCGGTAAAACTGATCTGCTTCAGCTGATCGGCAAGAAACCGGAAGTTGGGTACCAGGTATCCACCGATAACTGCAAATGCAACCGTTATCAGGATGACCTGGGTTGTTTTGAGCGTCCAAAAAACCTGGGAGTAGCCAAGTTCACTGAGCCAGAGAACTTCTAATATCCAGCTCGAAGAGATTGAGAGCAGAATAAACGGAATTAAAATAATCAGGGCGATGCGTAGTAACCTGGATGACATAGAAACAGCTTTATTTTAAATTGTCTTGATCATCAAGATACAAAAAAAGTAATTCAGAGGAGAGCTGGAGAGTTCTTTTAAATCTTGCGCTTTTGACAAGGAGCGCGGATGACCAGGTTGTGGTTATTTGTTATCGGTGATCTTTGATAAAACAAACCCGGGTTTACAGAAAGCGTGGAAAAGATATGCGAGTGGGCAGGATGGAGCGTGAAATGAACAACCGGTTGATTACACTTTTACAGGCTCTTCTACTTTTTGATCGGCTGCAATAGTGAAGTAGAATGTGGTTCCTTTAGCCTCTTCAGTTTCAAACCAGATCTCTCCGCCATGTTTTTCAACATACTCTTTGCAGAGATTCAGCCCGAGTCCGCTGCCTTTTTCCCGGTTTGTGCCCTGGCTGGTGAAGTGTTCCTCAGTAAATATTTTGGACTGGTGCTGCTCGGGAATCCCGACGCCGCTGTCCTGCACAAAAATTTTGTAGGTTTGTTCACTCTCTTTTTCTGCACCTATTTTAATGGCAGATCCCTCGTGGCTGAACTTAATTGCGTTTGCAATCAGATTGCGGAGAACAAGCTTCATGAGGTCGTAATCAGCAAAAATAAAGGTGTCTTGAGGTACGCCGATTTCCAGCGAGATATGCTTGTTTTCTGCCTGAAGCTTAAACTGATCTAACACCGATTCTAAACAGAATTTCAGGTCGAAGGAGCGTTTATTTACAGATATCCCGTTCATTTGAGATTGTGCCCATCCAAGAAGATTGTCCATCATGCTGGAGTTTTCAAGCATATTTTTCTCCAGGTTCATGATCAGTTTGTTGGTCTCTTCTTCAGATAAATCGTGCTCACGAAGGAGGTAGAGCAGACTCTGGAGGGATGAAAGGGGGCCGCGGAGATCGTGCGCAACTATGGCAAAAAGTTTGGTTTTGATATTATTCAGGCGCTCCAGCTCCTCCTTCTGTTCCTGAACAGTTTTGTTCAGTTTTTTAAGCTCTCTGTTGCTTTCAGAAAGTTTGAGGTTGGCTGCTTTTCGCTTTCGATTTGATAGAATCAATACTGCGCCGGCAATCAGAAGTATAGTGATGCCTGCAAACGCTGTGACGATTATCCACCTCTGCTGTTCAATTTCAGCCTGTTGCTGCTCTTGCTGAACTTCCGCGAGCCTTTTTTCCTGCTCAGCACGCCTGAGATTAAACTTCGTTTCAAATTCTGCTGAAATACGTTCCCGTTCAGTGGTTCGTATTTTTTCATTCAGATCCACTACCTGTTCAAGCCAATTGAGAGCCTGCGATGAATTGCCGGCCTGCTTGTACGCTTCATAAATGTTTTCAAAAGCTGCCAGCTTCAGCGGATTGCTGTCGAGAGATTCAGAGATTTCAATTGCTTCTTCATAGTGCGAAATCGCCTGCGAGTAGTTGCCCATTTTCAGGTCGAGTTCTCCCAGTCCGTTCGTGTTGTAGTAAATTCCCATAGGCAGATTCACTTCACGGCTCTGAGCTAAGGAGCGAAGGAAATGGTCGCGTGCACTCTCATAATCGTTCTTTTTGAGATACATCATCCCCATGTTGTAAATCACCTGTATCTGGCCCGGAACATTGCCCGACCTGCTGTTCATATCGAGCGCTTTGTTGTAGAATTCCTCTGCCTCATCGAACCGATCGGTGTTTTTATAGAGGTTTCCCAAATTCAGCTGAACCCGGACGAGATTTGATATGATCTCTTCTCTTTCGCTGATTTCTCTTGAGCGCTGCAAATAGTATTCAGCCTGGTCGAAATTCCCGATGCTGATAAATTTGTCGCCCAGGTTATTGGTAATGAGAGCGATAAACTCTTTATTTTGCATCTCTTCGGAACGCTCCAGGGCTTCATAAAAGTAGCGCAGCCCTTCATCAAATTGCCCCGTGCCTGAATATGCTGTCGCAAGATTTACGAGCACCCCCACGCTGTAACGCTCATTTTGCAGCGAGTCGGCAAGCGCAAGAACCTGTTCATACAGATCGATCGCAATAATACTTCTGCCCGCCTTGGCGTGTCCGTTTCCAAGGCTGTTTAAAGCCTGTTTCTGCTCCAAGTCGGTTTCAGCGAGATCAAGGGCATATTCTGAATAGAAAATAGTAGAGTCAGTCATGTTTCGGTTCAGAAACTGACCGCTTTTTAAAAGTGTGAGCTTAAACTCTCCCTTTCGGTAGTCAATCTTTCTGGATAACTCAATTCCTTTATTCGTCCATTCATAAGCCTTGAGAAGCTGATTTCTTCTCATCAGGTCTTCAACGTAAATTTCTACAGAGTCAACAGTCGCTTCAGTCTCCTCCGATATGTCGAAGTTGGGCTTTATCTCAATGGTATTCAGCTGAGCGAAAGAAAATATAGGAAGTACGCTCAGCAAAAGAGCAAAGAGCATCCCCGATAATAATCTTGTTTGTTGAAAATCCATTTAAATGATGTGGCGGTGATTTTATTAGATCTTTTATCGACTGAAACCAAAGAGAACTTTAGCAGGAGATGAGAAGTAAGTAGTGCAATTTAATATTAAAATAATTTGGCTGCGTAATCTACAATATTTGTATATAAAACTGAACCGTTTTTCTATGCGGTTTGATTCCCCATCTATCTGTTTGTGGGCCGTCTGTTTTCATACAATAAAGCTTGAATTATTATCCTGAGGTTTTCTGCTCGCCTCAATTTTATTTTGGTATGCCTGCTCCACATCTTTTAGCGAATCGGTATCGTCCGGGCCTAGATCCCACCGGATCGCTTTGAAACGTGGAAACCGAAGAGTGTAACCGGCTTTGGTTCGTTTATTTACCTGTATGTCATCGAACTCAATTTCTATTACCAGCTGAGGGAGCAGTCCCAGTGTGGGGCCGTATTTTTCAACCGTAAGCTCTTTTATTTTCTTGTTCATCCTTTTCAGCTCCTCATCGGTATAGCCTCCGTACGCTTTACCAATTGGGATGAACTCCTCTTCATACCGATCATCATGCTTAACGGATATGCCAAGCGTAAAATCGGAGTACGTTCCGCCGCGCTTTCCGCTGCCTGCATGGGCATACATCATTACCGTGTCGAATGTGCCACCCGGCTTTTTTACCTTCAGCCACGATTTTCTTCGCTGACCATACTCATACCGGCTGCTCGTTTTTTTCAGCATCAGCCCCTCATTGCCGTGGGCAAGTGCCTGCTCAAACAGCTCCTCAAGGTGTTCCCGGTCGTTTACCGGAAACTGCCTGGCAACAGGTATTTCATGATTTTCGGATAGTTTTCGGAGCTGAGACCGCCGCTCACTCAGAGTTTCATCAAAAATGGGCCGCTCTCCGTTGTAGAGCAGGTCGTAGGCGATAAAGACGACCGGGTACTTCTCCAGTACTTTCTTTCCCGGCATTTTTATTCCCATACGCTTTTGCAATAGCTGAAATGGCTGGATGGTGTTCTCCTTAAAGACACAGATCTCGCCGTCTAACACAACGGGTGGTAGCTCCTTTTCCTTGAAGGTGGAAACAAGATCCGGGAAGGTTTTTGTGATGTCGTTCAGATCGCGCGAAAAGAGTTTTATTCTGTCGCCATCTGCATGAAGCTGGCAGCGCATGCCGTCAAATTTTTCTTCACAAACGTAGCCGTTCAGGCTTTCCAGCGCACGGCTCTCAATCGGGGAGGCGAGCATGAACGAAAGGGGATGAAACAGTTTAAAGGTGGCCTCATCAAGCCGGTTATGTTTAGCAAGCAGAGCCGTTTTGCCAGCGGATCCGGTGATCATGTGGGCGTACCGAACCTGTTCAACATCCTGGTTAAAAGCTTTTGCGATGGACGAAACCAGCGACCGGGTTTCGAAACCGATCCGGAGCGATCCCTGCCCGAGCATTCGAATAAAATATTTAATCTCAACAGGAGTCATTTGCTGCCACGTATCCAGCAGGATTTCCTGCTTATCAGAACGGCTGCTCACCTCAAAAAGCTCTTCAAATACGGTTTCTATCTCGGGTAGTGTAAAGGCTTTCGGTTCCCGTTTTTCGCGGGCGGCGGGAGTGGCAAACATCAGTTTTTCAATGGTTTCGGAGCTGCTTCCGGTGGCGGTTCGGCACGGTTTAAAAACATGGTCATAGTCAATTTCGCAAAACTGAGCCGCCGCAAGGCCCGATGTTCTGCTTCCAACAGAGGCGCGTTTCCCGCTGATGTTGTCAAATGCACCTTCCCCTATAAATCTTGACGCGAGATACAAGTCTTGTTCATTGGAAAGGTTCTTCAGGTAGTCTGCACAAATAGAAATTTTAGCATTACTGCCGCGTGTTTCCCGGATGTTCTGAATTACGCTGCAAAGTTCCTGAAACGTTGTGCTGTTTATTAGGCTCATACACCTATGCAAAAGTACTATAAATTATAAAACGTTCAACTATGGCTTGTAAATTGCCGATAAAAAATGATAATTACAGCCCGGAAAAAATATGAGTTATGCTTTTGGGATATAACGTAATCCGGCTTCCGTGTCTATCTGTGATACGGGAGTACAGAAAAAATAAAGGTTACAGACTATGACAAAGGAAAGAATTTCCACAGGGATTTCAAACCTCGATACAATTCTTGAGGGCGGGTTAATAAAAGAGAAATCATATTTGATAAAAGGAGGGCCGGGAACAGGTAAATCTACGATAGGATATCTGTACCTGCAGGAGGGGAGGAGCAGGAAGGAAAAAACGATGCTAATTACCCTTGGCGAATCAGCGGAAAATATCCTGTTCAATTCAAAACAGCAGGGTATAGAGCTTTCCGGGACAAATATACTCGATTTAAGCCCCGGCAGTCAGGATTACGCTAACGAAGTTAATTATTCTGTTTTTTCCCCTCTGGAGGTAGAAGCTGAACCCATTATTAAAAAAATAATCGAAGAGATTGAAAAAGATCAGCCTGACCGGGTTCTGCTCGACTCTTTGACAATGCTGAAGTATCTGTACGAAAATCCATTTCAGTATAAAAATATGGCCCTCTCGCTGATCCGTCATATATGCACAACGGGCGCAACGCTTCTGATGACATCCGAAAATCAGCCAAACGCCCCTGATGAGGAGGCGGAGTTTTGGGTTGATGGTGTACTGGAAGTTACAAATGATGCGGACTGGCGTCGGATTCGGATTCGTAAATTTCGTGGTTCAGGTTTTCAGGGCGGCGATCACGCTGTAAAGATTGATGGAAACGGCTTCCATCTGTTTCCCCGTCTGCAACCCAGCGAATATGACCGGCAATTTATGAGTGACCCCATATCCAGCGGCATTGATCAACTGGATGAAATGCTCCATGCCGGTATTGAGAAGGGGACCGTCACCATGCTGACCGGTCCCACGGGGTCGGGCAAAACGAATCTTGGTATACAGTTTATGAAGCAGGCATCACTGCGGGGTGAGCGTTCAGTAATCTATTCATTTGAAGAGTCTGCCGCACTGATTATGAAACGGTCCCGGACGATTGGGGTACCTGTAGACCATATGATAGAAAAAGGGAAGCTGACCATAAAGTCTATCGAACCTTTTTCCTTTTCGCCGGATGAATTTTCAATGATGGTTCGGAGAGATATTGAAGAGAACGGCACCGAACTGGTGATGATTGATTCCATTGGAGGTTACTCACTTACCGTTCGTCAGGATGATCCGCTTGAGAGGCTCCACTCACTCTGTACATATTTAGGAAATGTAGGGGTTACCTGTTTCCTGGTTAGTGAAACACCAAATATTACGGGTGAATTTATCACCACAAACTTGCACGCCAGCTATCTTGCCGATAACATCATATTTTTGAGGTACATGGAGGTGACAGGTGAGTTGAAAAAGTCAATCGGTATTTTGAAAAAACGGATGAGCGATTTTGAGCGAACCATTCGAGAGATGAATATTACAGGAGAGGGAATTAAGATTGGGAAACCTTTGAGAAATCTGCAGGGTATTTTATCCGGACTTCCAACAACTATAGAGAGAGCGGAATAGAAAATTTAAGTGAAATATCGTGTGAGGTGAAAAGCCCAATATTTTTGAAAATGTCTTCCGGGAGTGATCAGAAGTTGGTGGGCGATCTGCTGGATGATCAATATTCTGTTTTAATGGAGGATAGTGACCTGAAAAGGAGTGATGTGAGTCTGCTAATTCTGGATTACACTGTCTTTAACCAGATGCATGAAAAGATTAAAAAAGCCAGGAAGGCCGCTGGAAATTCTTACCTGCCGGTAATGGTCCTGATTCCCCGGGGTAAAGCAGGGTCAGACCTGATGTGGGAAACGGCTGATGATGTTGTAGAGATGCCTGTGTCTAAAAAGAATCTTGCAACCAGGGTGAGAGGGCTTATCAAGATTTTTACCTACTCCAGGAAGGCAGAGCGTTCGCAAATAAAAGTGAATCAGAAAAACCAGCAGCTGCGCCTCTACCATAAAGCTATTGAAGCAACAAGCTCAGGGTTGATCATAGCAGACCCCAAAAGAGAAAATATGCCGATAGTTTTCTGTAACCGTGCATTCACGGAGCTTTCAGGCTATGATAAGAAAGAAGTGCT
>CAZKIZ010000042.1:0-719 GCA_964552935.1 uncultured Rhodohalobacter sp.
ACTACAGCGAGACTGTATCACAACAGGTAGACGGTGATTTTAAATCGAGAGCCCGTCAGCGACTCCGTGATCTGTAGCTCTCATCTAAATTCTCTACGGCGCAGCGGCGCAAAGTGGATTTAGGTGCTTTTCTCAACTAGTCATCAATGAAGAGTTGATTTAGCCTCAAATTGTATTGGTAGTTACAGTGAACGGGCACGGGCTTTTACTTTAATGGAATACCAAGTAACCAGTTCACAAATAACAAATAAAACAGTTTCAGATATCTAAAACTGCCCTACCTGAGCTTAAATTCAAAACGCTTCTCTTTTTCCGGTTCATTTGTGTGATAGCTTTTCTCAACAAACCTGACCAGCCCGCTATTGTCTACTGTAAGTAATGTTGAGCAGCGTGTGCCGTACTCCTCTGTTTCGATAAAAATGGGAGAAACGGATTTCTCCATCTCAGGTGATAATCCTGTATCGGGCAGCTTCTCCTGCGGATAAGTTTCGCTGTTCTTTAGAAGTGAAAAAATAGCCTTTTCATCGATCTCTGCCCCGGAAATTGCAGATCTGAAAGTATCCCTCGCCACATTTACCTTCGGCCAGGAGGTATCCAAAAATGCATTGCTGATACCGTGAATTCCGGGGGAAATCTCTTTGAGTGTATTGTTGATGTTGGATATATAATAAAGCTTTTTGGCAGTACCGGCTATCATATTGAATCCATCGTACCGGTCT
>CAZKIZ010000042.1:729-13636 GCA_964552935.1 uncultured Rhodohalobacter sp.
CGGGATTTTTCACCCTCACGCGGATGATTAAAATCTCTGTAATTTGTTAATGCACCGATTCGGCCTTCTTTGGTTACCCCAAGCCAGGTTCCGCCCGCCTTCAAATCTCTACTTGCCAGAATTGCCGGATCTGTGTCCCAGAAATGAGCCTGTTTTGTTGGCCTTTTATAAGATTCGTCCCTGTTTCCGGCCAGTATGAAAGGATAGGTTTGATGGTGGTTGTAGCTAAAAACAATCAGGCACATGCACGAAAAAATTCTGTGAATACTATAGTAATAAAAGTAACTTACAGTTTGTAAGACGGTCAAAAGATCTGAAAAAAATTGCAACTTAAACGGTGTATTTTCGAATTAAGTAAAAATCGAAAATAAAGCACTGTTTGTCGCTGGTTAAGGTAGCGGTTTTCAAACTCACGTAAGTTATAGTTTTTCATGTTGGGATCAGATACGGCAAAAAGAGACATTACACTTGCGGTAATGGGCCTTCTGGCTGCCAGCTTTTTTTATTTTTTTTACAGCTCGGTGCACCCTCTCAGCTCTGCGGATAGCTCTGTCGGTAAAGAAACTGCGTCCGGTCTTGTTGTGGAAAAACTCACAAGTCTCGGATTTGTGCCCGGTACGGAGGCTGTGACCTCATTTAAAGTGGACAGGGATGTTTTGAACGTCATCCAAAAGAGATCTGCAGAAAACGTTACAAATAATAGTGCAGAGGACACCCTTGCTCAGTTTTCGCCGCCATTTTACTGGCTTACTGATCAAAAAATAACAATAGATGAGAGAACGGCAGTGCTGATGGGCACAGAACCGGGCGAAGAACGGGTTGAAGTAAAATTATCGGAAGAGGGTGAGCTGCTTTCACTACGTAACCCGGGTGCGGTTTTTCCATCGCGCGTTCTTGATGAAGGTTTTTATACGGAATACGACACTACGATTGTCCCGTTTTTTCAGCAGCTGCGCGCTGACCCTGAAATTTTGGACAAGTTCTATTTCCAGTTAAACGATAACCGCATCAATTATGGCTTCGAACCGGATGAGAGAAGATTTGTTCTCAGCGGTGAAGATCTGCGAAATCTTGCCGGTTACCATCTTGAAAAAACCGCCTGGCGGGATCTGCAGTTTACCATCGATGATATTGAGACTGTGGTTTATCACGGTGTTGATCTTGCAAGGGTCCATTTTATAGACAGCGGATCTGAAACGACAAGACTTCAATTCGATATACTGCCAACGGGAGCTTTAATTGCTCTCGGTTATACCTATGAGGGCGATGAGGAGGTTGCCTCAGCCTGGAGTGATGTCCACTTAGGCATCCTCGTGGTTGCAACACTCTTATTTGCAATATGGATTTTAGTCCTGCTCTTTTTGAGAATTCGTCTTCGTCTCATCGATATAAAATTATCTGTGCTGGTTGCGGTACTGGCCGGATTTCTGCTGCCTGTTCAGTTTCTGTTCGAATGGATTTATCAGTTCTTCTATACGTTTGAGGATTTTGCTCTTCGTGAAGTTTTCCAGAGATTATTTTTCCTCGGTATAGTAGCTGCTGCCGGTTCTATAGTCTACTTTACAACCACAGCCGTGGGCGACTCCGTTACTCGGGATAACTGGAGTGAAAAACTCAGAACATTCGATCTTGTCCGGATAGGAAAAATCTATAACCGTCCGGTAGGCATGGCTTTTTTAAATGCAGTCATTTACTCATACATCCTGGCCGCCCTGTTCGTTTTCCTAATCTACATTACGCCGGGCAGTTTTATTTCTGTTCCCGAAACTTTCAGGTCTGACCGGACCATTTTGCCCTCGGTAGTTGTACTTATCAGCAATGGACTTCTGTTTTTGATCGTTGTGCAAACGGTTCTTTTAATTGCTGTTGGTAAACTCAGTTCATACACAAAAAACGGGTTTTGGATTGTTCTGTTTACTGCGTCAATACTCGCTCTGATTGGTTTTTTGCCGTTAAGTGTGGGGCCTTTTTCAGCCAATGTATTCATCGGCGGAGCAGTCGGTCTGGGTATTGGTTGGATCTACTTCAAAGAAGATTTTCTCACCATCTTTTTCTCTCTTTTTCTGCTCGGTGTGCACCTGTTCAGTGCACCAGGCTGGGTGATGAATTTATCGCCTGACAGCTCACTTTTTTACTCCTCTCTGCTTCTAACGGTTATTATGATAGGTATCGGCCTGTTCGGTTTATATAAAGGTCAGCCAATTGATCAGCTGCCCGAATATGTGCCCGAATACATCAACGATTTGAAGAAAGATGAACGAATTAAACAGGAGCTGCAGATTGCCAGAACAGTGCAGCGATCGTTCCTGCCCGGTAGAATGCCGGTTGGAAATGGCTTTGAATATGCCGCTATCTGTAAGCCGGCACTTGAAACAGGTGGCGACTATTACGACTTCATTAAAATGGACGACAACCAGCTTGCGGTTACGATTGGTGACGTGAGCGGGAAGGGGATAGAAGCTGCTTTTTACATGACATTCACAAAAGGAGTGCTTCATGCACTATGTCACGACAATATTTCCGCTGCAGATATCCTGGCGAAGATAAATACGCTATTCCTGAAGAATGCAAGGAAAGGAACGTTCATCTCATTGATTTTTGGGGTGATTGATCACAAAGAGAGTAGTTTCCGCTTTGCAAGAGGCGGGCATAACCCACTGCTCTATTTCTCGGCAGAAAAAGGGACAATTGAAGAGTACCGCCCGTCCGGAATTGGCCTCGGTATGGCGGGGGATGATCTGTTCAGAGAAAATATAGCTGAAACGGTTATCCATCTTAAAAAAGGTGATCTTATTGTACTTTTTACTGACGGTGTGGTTGAAGCAATCAATTCAAGAGGCCATTTTTACGGAGACAAGAGACTTCACGGTATTATTAAACGTTACTCTAAGCTGAGCGCCGATAAAATTATAAAGGCAATAACCAACGACCTCCAGGAGTTTGGAGAAGGATCGGAGCCGCACGATGATATGACTGCCATCGTTATTAAAAAACAGTAAACCGGGTAAAATATTTTCATAAGATTCTTATCTTGCATACATGAATACAAAATTATTTTTAATAGCCACCACCATAATATCTGTTCTTATTTTTGCTGATGTCCGCTCACAGGCTCTTAATCCTACAGATCTGGACCGGGCAATTGAGTACGCAGGCCAGAATGGTAAAAAAGTCTTGATTGATGTTTACGCTGAATGGTGCCCATATTGCGAAAAAATGCACAACGAGGTATACACTGAGTCGGCTGTAATTGAGGCTGTAAATGAATATTACTATCTGGTAAAGATAAATATAGAGTCGGAAGAGATGGTCAATTATCTTGGACGCGAAATGTCAGAACGAGAATTTTCTGCCATGCTGAATAGTTCAAGCCTTCCCACAACGTTCTTTATGGATGGCGATGGAGACCTTCTTGGCATGCAGCCCGGTTTGTTACCTGCAGATGTATTCGAAGATCTGCTCCACTTTGTTGGCAGCAATGCATTTCAATCTGTCTCTTTTGAGGAGTACAGGAATAGTAATTAGATAGTTTGGTTACCCAATAAATCTCTATGAGCAGAAGTCAGTCGGTTGAAGACTACCTAAAAGCGATCTATAAACTTGAAGTTACCCTGGATGGAAAAGGTGTGCCTACATCTGAACTTGCCCGGGAGATGGGTGTGGCAAATGCTTCTGTTACTAACATGGTAAAACGGCTTTCTGAGCTGGGTATGGTCACTCATGAATCGTACTACGGTTCAAAACTGACAAATGCCGGGAGAAAGATCGCGCTCGAAATGATTCGTCATCACAGGCTTCTGGAACTCTACCTGGCTGAAATGCTCGGGTACTCCTGGGATCAGGTTCACGACGAGGCAGAAAAACTGGAGCACCATATTTCAGAACAATTTGAAGATAAAATATCGGAGCTTCTGGACGATCCAAAATTCGACCCACATGGAGACCCGATTCCCACCAAAGACGGCAAAATTCCTGAACTGGGTCTGAGTCCGCTCTCTGACGTTTCCGTTGAAGATGAGATAATCGTAAAGAGAGTCAGAAATCAGGATCCCGAACTGCTTCGCTACCTGCATACCTACGGAATTGTTCCCGGTAAACACGTTCGCGTTTTAAAGAAAGAGCCGTTCGATGGACCTCTTGAGCTGTCTGTCGACGGCAACAAATCGGTTACACTGGGCCATAACATAGCAGAGGATATCCTGGTATTTAAGCCTTCAAAACAGGCTCGGGGTTAACCGGCATAAGCGCTAATTGGGTTAACCGGTGTGATCCAGGGGATTGGGATAGGTGAAGGTGAACTCCAGCTCTTCTTTTAGCTTTTTGTTTGATATTACCCGGTTAATCGATTTGCTTTCGGAGTCGAACTGCGGCGGGGTTACTCCAAAATGCCTGGCAGCAGATTGATAGAGAGTCTTTCTGGGCGGATGACCGTCCGAAACAGCATTATATACTCCGTTTCTGATCTCTTGCTTTAAAAGGGTGCGAACAATGCGAATACAATCATCCTGGTGAATCAAATTGACCGGCTTGTACGGCCCTGAAATCCCGGTTCGTCCGGCCATATAGTGTACAGGGTGCCTTTCGTATCCGTAAAGTCCACCAAACCTGAGAATTGTGGTGTCGAATGCTTCAGAATTCTGAAGGATCGTTTCTGCCTCTAAAATTGACTCTCCTGACGGCCTGCTGCAGTTTCCAGGTTCAGTATCGTCCTCGGTATAATACCCTTCAGAAGAGGGATATACTGACGTTGAGCTTGCGAAAATCACTCTCCCAATTTCAGAATCAGAAGATTCCAGAACATCCCGAACAGCCTCTATTTTTTGAGAATAGCTGTTTTTGCCGTTATTCTTTCCACGTTCCGGTGGGATGTTTAAGAACAAGGTTTCAGATCTCCAAAATCTTGAGCTTTGGCACTCCGGGAAATCTTCCGGGATGGATATCCGAAAAGGGGTAATTCCGTTTTTTTTTAAAAGCTGATATTTCTCCTCTGACCGGGTTGAACCCATAACTTCATGGCCATCAATAAGCAGCTGTTGCGCAAGCGGAAAGCCAAGCCAGCCGCATCCCATTACAGATATTTTCATCAACCTATTATTTTATGTGTGGAATTGAATGTAAAAACTAAACGAAGCAATTAAAAATGATTCATGGCCATAAAAAAAGACGCCATTCGACGTCTTTTTTAAAAGGTGAATAATGCAGGATAGGTTCATTCAGGGTTAAAACTGCATTGAAATTCCGCCAATTATGGTTCGCGGCAGACCTGGACGAACACCATATGGCCTGTCAGAGACGATATATTCGTTGTTCAGAAGGTTCCGCACGTTAGCAAATATGTTCAGGTTCGAGTAGAGATTGTAGGATGAATAAAAATCCAGCAGGAAGTAGCTGTCGGTACTTGCTTGTTGCTGTACCGATCCGCTTCCGGCAACTGTACGCATTGCGGGCTGGTATGATGCATTCAGACCGGAACTAAGCCTTTCGAATTCAACAGAGAGGGATGAGTTAAATTGATGCTTTGGGATAAATGGAATTTCATCGCCTGACTGAACTTCACCCCATGGCCCAAATCCGCTGTCGAAGCTGGATTGAAAAGTTGCATTGGTATAGGTGTAGTTGTTATTAAATGGGAGCGCTGCATTGCTGAAGTTGAATAGTCCGGCAAGATCCATGTTTGCCGTTACCTCCAGTCCGATAACTTCAACTTGACCGGCGTTAAACTGGGCCGTGGTACCCGTTCCGCCGGCCGATGCAAGGTCGCTCCCGAGCAGGTTGGAGTAATCATTGTAAAACCCAACGACTTCCGCCTGGATTGCCGGTGTGTCGTAACGGAAACCAAGTTCATAGTTAAAGCTTTTTTCTGATACGGTTTCGCTCGGTGAGCTTGGGCTTGGAGGAGAAAATCCCCTGTGAATACCTGCAATAAGTGATAATTCCTCGGTAGCCTGAAAAGTAGTCCCTAGTCCGGGAAGCAGAACATTGACGGTATAGTCTGTTTTATTGAGATTAGCCCCCGTCCGTTCAATATCATTACCGCCGAAATTTTCGTTCGAAAACCAGATGTTCTCAAAACGTAAACCGGGGGTGAAGGTCCATCGGGCTAACCTGATTTTATCCTGAACAAAAACAGAGAGGGCAGTAGCGGAACCGATCCTGTTTGCCTGTTTGCCGGGAATGCCTGCCGTTGTAAGAATCATCTGGCCATCCTGCATTCTGTAGTCATCTTCGAACTGAAACCGGTCTTCCTGGTCCTGGTGCAGCCGAACACCCAGTTCAAGCTGATTTCTGGCTGATCCCACATCAAAGCTCAGGCCCAGAACTGACTCAATACCCTGAGAGTAGTACTCGCGATTGTTATTGCGTACCGTGAGAGCATCATCAGGGCTGTTTTCTCCTCTCAAATATCCAAACTCTGTACTGTGAGCTTCAGGGTTTGAAAGGATAGAGGATAGGCTTCCGGTATTTACGGTGGCAGCGTTTGTATTTAGATCTTGCAGTTTGTACCAGGCCCTTGAAAAGTTATTCCGATAGAGGGAGGTGGTCAGATCAACGCTGTTTGAAAAAATGGCAACGTGACGAGCCATCAACTGCGTGTGATCTGTTGTCATTTCATCCACCTGCGAGGCCGCATATCGCCGAAAAGGATTTTGCTCAAAATCTCCGCGGGTTAAGCCAAGATACGTTTCATTTGACGTTTCGGTATGATATCCGAGCTTGAGCTCAAACCGCTGGTAAATGGACGCATCACTGGCGGACTGAACCATAAATTTGCCCAGAATATCACGGACGATATAGCCCGTATCACCGCCGCCATCCAGCTCCTTAAATCCGTTATCGCCAAGCTGAGACGCTTCTATCAGGTATCCATAGCGCTCAGCACGATTTCCAAAGTTGGCATACAAATTGTTTGCGTTTCTTTCGCCCAGGCTGAACTCTGCCTTTCCTGATAGTTCCGTGGGAATAGGAGTGGAGATCAGATTTAAAGCGCCTCCGGTGGTGTTGGGTCCATATTTAATTTGTGAAGACCCTTTTCGAACCTCAATGGAGCTGATACGGTTTACGTTTGGAAAATAGTAGGCTGCGGGTGCGCTGTAGGGAGCCGGAGCTGCAAGAATACCATCTTCCATGATATTGATTTTACTGCTGCGCTCACTTCCTGCCCCACGAAGACCAATATTCGGGCGAAGACCAAACCCATCTTCCTCCTGTATGTTAATACCGCTGACGGATCGCAGAATTCTGTTTATATCGGAATACTTCTGTTTTTGCAGCGTCTCAGCGCCTACATAGCTGGCTGCTCCCGGTATACTGCTTTTCCAAACCGGCTGACCTACTACAGTTACCCGGTCCAGCAGAACTTTATCAATTGCATTTGTGGTATCGGACTCTGTTTGAGCCGTACCTTGCAGGGGGAGTGTAAATAGTAAAAGGATTGTTGCCGTTGCCAGAAAAGTAGCTTGTTTTCGACAGTTCATTTAATCTTCTTTGTGATTTTGTAGTTTCTTATTTAGAACGTTTCTAATTTAAGGCCTTCGCAGATGGAGGTCAATACTATTTAGAATTAATCTAAATACAAATAGATCTTTTAAATAATACAGTACAGGTTTTTCGTAATAGTATGATAAACAATAAAATAGCTATCGTCGGATCGGGAGTAACGGGGCTCAGCACAGCCATTTCACTGAAAAAATGCGGTAGGGAAATTCATCTTTTTGATCGCAATCCTGACCCCGGCGGTGCAATGAAGACAGAGGCAACGGCAGACTGGCGATATGAGCTGGGTCCCAACACTATTTTGCTAAAAGATCCAGAAGTTGAAGATCTGATTGATGAACTCAACCTGTCAGAAAGAGTTGTAGTGGCAAACCAGGCAGCCTCAAAACGATTTATAGTCAAAAACGATAAATTGACGGAGCTCCCAACTTCTCTCTCCGGTTTTTTGAAAACCCCGCTCTTTTCGGCAGGAGCAAAACTTCGTCTGTTGGGTGAACCTTTTCCATCCCGGTCAGACGAAAATGCAACCATGGCAGAGTTTTTTGAACACCGGTTTGGTAAAGAGATTCTTGATTACGCCGTAAATCCTTTTGTAGCGGGCATTCACGCCGGAAAGCCGGAGGATCTCTCCGTCAGGCACTGTTTCCCCACACTTTTTGAGATGGAGCAGTCTTCAGGATCCGTTTTACTTGGCGCAATTAAAAAAATGGCCGGGAACAGAAACGGGAAAAAAACAAAACGCCGGCTGATCTCATTCAGGCAGGGGCTATCCGAACTGCCCGCAGCCATGATTTCAAAATTAGACCACACCTATCTGAATCATGAAGTAAGCCGAATATCAAAAAAAGAGGCGGGGTGGCATCTGCAAACAGACCGGGGCGAATTTGGTCCATACAGTGATGTTATCTGTACGATCCCACTTCATAAATGGAATAAGCGGCTGCTTCCGCTGCATGATGAAGAGCTGGAAACGGTTAAAAGCGTACAGTACCCGCCGCTTTCAATGCTTATTTTGGGGTACAAAAAAGATCAGATATCGCATCCGCTGGATGGTTTCGGTTTCTTGGTTCCTGAAAAGGAGAACAGGTCTATACTGGGCGCCCTCATTACGTCCACACTTTTTAAAGGCCGGGCACCTGAAGGACACCATCTGCTTACTATTTTTATAGGCGGGGGCAGACAGCCGGAACTGGCGGAGCTCGACAGCGATAAGCTGCTTTCTATTGCAGAAAATGATTTAGCTGATTTGATCGGTCTCTCCGGCGAAGCTGTCTTTAAAGATCACATCTACTGGCCTAATTCAATTCCGCAGTACCACCCGGAGTACGGAAAAATAATTTCAGTTTTTGAAGAGATTGAAAAGAGACTTAAAGGGCTCCATTTGGCCGGCAATTTCAGAGGCGGAATCTCTGTGCCGGACTGCATCAAAAATGGACTGATTCTCGCTGAAAAACTCGCTATGTAAGCCGGAAGGGAAGTAGCGGAGTGTTGATGAGGTGTAGAGTGAAAACCAACATGATTGATCACAAGCGGACGCTTTCGCCAGTTTGTGATACCTCGTCGGCTCTGTCTCTTTGCGGTAATTTTACAGAATCAAAGCTCAATCAAGCTCCGGCCGCGCTGAGAACAGTTCAAGCACCTGCTGCAGAATATTGCTGCCGATTTTGGTAAATCGTTCACCCCGGCTCATGGCGAGAAATCGCAGAAGCAGGCGCAGGTCATTAAGTAGGAGCGGAGGGTCGGTAATCAGAGTTTCATTTTCAATAATGTATTTCCAGTCGATCTCTTTCCCGAAATGAACACCTTCTTTTTCCATAAACTGCTTATAAATATTTGCGATAAGACCATAGCCGATGGTGGACGGGTGAAGTCCATCAAGGCTGAAGATGCCTCCGCGGTCCACTTTACCTGAATCATCAGATAGTCTCAGGTAATCGGTTGACAGGCGCGGCTGACCGTTTTCGTCTACAAGGTAGGTGGTGTGCTCGTTATTTTTGAGCTCCTTAATAAGCTCTTCAGGGAATGGCCTTACGTTTTCTGCTCCCACTCTTCTTCGGGCAGCCGCCTGCACATACCGTCCAATTGGTACGACATGAAATCCAAACTCATCAGCCAACTCGGAAATAATGGCGTTATACTGATCCACATGCTGATCGAGAGTAATAGCCTCTTCTTTCGTGAGGTGTGGATGTTTGTCGGGATCAAAATCCTCATCCCATATCCAAAAACGGGAGTAGTAGTCAAAATAGCCCACACGCGGTTTGCTCTTATCGTAATTTACACCGCGGGTGGCGGGCGGAATTGTTACGTAAGGGATGGTTGGTACAAAAACCCGCTCTACTCCAATTTGTGATATCTTTTGATAGAGTATTCTGGTTTCATCTTCAAAATGTTCCGGACGGAATACCGTGCAGGTTCGCTCCCATTGTGGTGCATTCAGATCGTGTTCTTCAGAATATGTAATTTTTAAATTCGTAACAGCGCCAATAATATTGTTGTGCCCAATACAGGAGATTAAATTTTCAATACCACCATTTTCGTGCAGCCAGCGCACGTTATCTATCATGGAGTGGTTTTCGAACTGCGGGGAGAAGGAGGGGTTCAGCACCATCCTCGCGGTGATGTGCATGGCGTGATCAGGAAGTACATTGAACACTGTATAGCGGGGAGCATTATTCTGAATATATTCTTTACTGTATTTTTCATTCATCAGCCATGAATCGCTGTTAGAAAAACCCCAGACGCTTTGATTTTGGTAGGGGGTTTGTCGTTCAACCCGAAGTGACCGGTTTTGTCCTTCCCAGTGGTTCTTTATCCTTCGAAGTGTTTTGTAGAGATGAGTGCCCGCTTTAAGATATTGATTCCAGGAAATTTCATCTCCAAATTCATCGGCCATACCTCTTACCAGCATTTCGATATTGAGCGGTATACCGGTATGGGCGGTAAAAGATGGTTTTTCAAATTCAATCGGAGGATCAAAAGTTCTTGCAAGCAGTGCAGGAAAACTCAGATCCGTGCGATAGATACCGCCGTTTTTAAAACCTTGTGACATGCTATCGCCCATAGCTACCAGCCGATGGCGATGTTTATAGGAAGTCCGTCTGCTAAACACGTGATGAAATTGTTATCTTTAGGTGTAAAATTCATCTGAACAGTATCATATCCTGTAACAAAAAATAATATGTCAGATCAACGTAGTGATTTACAAAAATTCCGTGACAACCGGAAAGAGATGAACCAGAAAATATTGGATCTGGATCACCTTGGAATTAAACGGTTTTTTAATTTGGATACAAACACCTATAAAAATGGTGCTCTTCCCTCAAAAACAAAAGAGCTGCTGGGCCTCGTTGCTTCTGCAGTGCTCCGGTGTAACGACTGTATCGATTATCACTTAGAACAGTGCGCAGCGTCAGGTTCTACAAAAGAGGAGATTATTGACGCCATGAATGTGGCGCTGGTGGTTGGGGGAAGTATCGTAATTCCACACTTTCGCCACGCAGTGGAAACGATCGAAATTCTGGAAGATGAGGGCGCTCTTTGAAGAAACTCATTTTAACTATCGGTATAATCATCTTTTCATTCGCACTGTCTGAATCCGCATTGGCTCAGATTATTCCCGACACAGATAGATCGGGCAGCTCTCAGTCACTTTTCCCGCTTTTGGGCTATACCAGTGATTTAGGTCTGTTTGGTGGAGTTGTTTATCAGCGTATTGATTATGCTGACTCCCGCCGGCCATTCCTGTCGAATACAATCGTAGATGTTATTGGGTCTACAAACGGCATTTGGATTGGTAAGTTTGATTATGAACGAATTGAAATGTTTGGGAGACCGATCAGAAGCCATTCAAGGGTTGAATTTGAGCTCAATCCCGTAAGAAGCTATTACGGCATTGGCAACAATACCGATTTCTCCCGAAATGAGTTTGATGATGGGATTTATTTTTTGAATCAAAAACATGCGTTGATTCGCATTCAGGGCAGAAAGGCACTCGCCGCGTTTGGAAATGACAGATCACTGGATGGTGTATTACGTTTGAAAAGTTCATATACAACCACGGGCGACCGGGGAGCTGACACAAGATTTATTCAAACTCCTCCTGAAATATTTGACGACGGCTGGGTGAATACCATTGGTATTGGCCTGATATTCGATAGCAGGGAGAATGAATTTGATCCCAGGTATGGACAGAGAACAGAAATCGGTGCGGACATAAGCGGATCTCTGCTTGGCAGCAGCTATTCATATAATGAGATTTTTCTCGATTCTAAAGCCTTCTTGACCCTGACCGAGAATACTGCTTTAGCCCAGCGTATTTCTTTACGGTACAGCTACGGTGATACTCCATTTTGGGAGCTTCCGTCTTTGGGCAGCAGCCGAAGCCTGAGGGGATATTCACTGGACCGTTTTATAGGAGATTCATCGGTTTTATATATGGCTGAACTAAGACGCTGGATTTTTTCTTTCCTGGAGGGTGAGGTGAAAATAGGAGGGCACGTCTTTTATGATACAGGCCGGGTATTTTCTCAAAATGATTCAGATGGTTTATTCAGCGAATGGAAGAATACATTTGGGTTTGGAGGAGCGATGAGCCTCTTTAATCCAGACCTGATTTTCAGGGGTGAAATCGGCTTCTCTGACGAGGATTACAGAATTTATGCCGGAGTTGGGTTCGCATTTTAAGGGTGATTCATCTCATAACTGACAATATAAACTTTATATAAAAAGTGATCTCTTATTACGAATGAGTAAACAAACACTATTGATTACAGCATCTGAGAACAGCTGCGGGAATTTAAAACCGCTGATTGAGCAGCACAAAGATTCCTTTCTCCATCTCCCTTTAGAACTCTACGAGCGGTTTATTCAGCGGGAAGAGTCGGATGCCCTGAAAGCACTGCTCCATACCTTTTCGTTTGTAGTGTACGGTTCCCGCCGGAACGCAATTCATTTTATAAAATGGGCGGAGGAAGAAGACCAGGCCGAAGAATTGAAAAATATGGTCCACCTTGTACTGGATAAACCTACCGCTGATTACCTGGAGGAGAATGGCATTCCCGCTATAATGCCTCGCGAAAACGCAAAACCGATAGATATCCTGGAGTTCATGCTCAGAATTTCAAGAGAAGGTAAGAGGCTCTACCCGGTAGCTGACGGTAAGGCTGAAGAGATGCCCGGACTACTGCAGGAGCTCGAAATGGCGGTAGCTGAATTTACCGTTAGTCGCGAAACAGGCCTGGAACCGGAACGGCTGCAAGAGTATAAAAAAGCAGTTAGTAAGTCCGCTTTAAAGGCTGTTCTTTTTCACAACCGATCGTCGGTTACCCGTACCAGAGCCGCTTTTCCCGATCTGAATCTTCATGAAACCGCGATTATATCAGGAAGTGCCGGTGTAACGAATATGCTGGTT
>CAZKIZ010000043.1:0-13403 GCA_964552935.1 uncultured Rhodohalobacter sp.
TGTACACTACTTTTACAGATATAAAAAAATATTAGATGGTGCTGAATTTAATTAGAGGACAACTATGGGGATATTTGAAAAATTAGGCCTGAAAAAAGAGGAAAAACTCGAGCAGGGAGTTGAGAAAAGCCGCGATGGACTGCTCGGTAAACTGGGTAAAGCATTTGTCGGGAAAGACAAAGTGGATGCCGCTACCCTCGATGATCTCGAAGATATTCTGATTACGTCGGATGTTGGGGTAAAAACCACTATCGAAATTATCAATAGAATTGAAGCAAGGGTTGCCCGTGATAAATTTATCACCCAGGGTGACCTGCAAAAAATTCTGCGGGAAGAGATTGCGGGCCTGCTGATTGAAAACAGCTCGGACAGACCAGCGGAATTTCATGCTGACTTTGATCAGAAGCCACACATTGTGCTTGTTGTTGGGGTAAACGGTGTAGGAAAAACCACCAGCATTGGAAAATTGGCCTACATGTATAAGAAAGCAGGAAAGAATGTGCTTTTGGGAGCCGCTGATACATTTCGTGCGGCCGCGGTAGATCAGCTTGAAATTTGGAGTGAAAGAGCAGGGGTGCCTCTGATTCAGCAGGGACAGAATGCAGATCCTGCAGCAGTAGCGTACGATACGGTTTCGTCAGCAGTAGCAAAAAATGCGGACATTGCGTTTGTGGACACCGCCGGGCGGCTGCATAATAAAAAATCACTCATGGATGAGCTGGGAAAAATAAAGCGGGTGATGGGAAAGGTTGTAGACGGAGCTCCGCATGAAATCCTGCTTGTTCTGGACGCATCTACAGGTCAAAATGCGATGCAGCAGGCGCAGGCTTTTACCGACGTTGTGGATATAACCGGCCTAATCTTAACAAAGCTTGACGGCACTGCAAAGGGCGGAATTGTTATTGGAATTTCCAATGAACTGAAGGTGCCCGTAAAGTATATTGGCGTTGGTGAACAGATAGAAGATCTGCAGGTTTTTGAGAAAAAAGCCTTTGTTAATGCACTTTTTGGAAAAAGCGGCGAATAAAACTTTACTAATTGATGGCTGATCGTTAAAATAGCGTTTCAATAAACTACTGAAACGTGTATAAAGCAAACTATTCAGCGCTCATAAAGTCGGGCGTATCACTCATTCTATTCTGTCTGATTGCGTTTCATGCAGTGCAGGCTCAATCAGACCCCAACCCGGAAGATCGGCTTGACAAAGCTATGCAAGCGTACGACAGAAGTGAGTTCAGCCTGGCTGAACGACTGTTTAAAGGCGCTGTTGAGAAGTACTGTTCTGGAAATGAAGATCTGCAGACCTGCTACAAGAGTAAGCACTACCTTGCCGTTATTGCGCGCATGGAGAACCGTTATTCAATTGCGAGGGAGATGTTTCTGGATATCGAGACATTTGTCAACGATCGCTTGAATGGAGATCAGGACAAAATTGCCCGGATATACTTCAATATCGTCCTGCTGGAATGTGACAGAGCAGAAATTGAGGAGTGCGGATATTGGGCGGGCAAACTTCGCGAAATGGCATCCGATGGTTATCTCTCACCATTTCAGATTGCCAGATCACACAATGCAATAGGGCATTATGAGTCCGCAGCTGGTAACTACCGCGAGGCGATTTCAAGCTATTTAGAAAGTATTGAGATTGCTGAATCGATTGATGACCTGGATAAGACCGGGAGGTTGCTGGTACAGACACATAATAATTTAGGCATATCGTTCAGAATCGTAGGAGAAATTGAATCCGGAATGGAGCACTATCAACAGTCGCTGGAATTGATTCGAAAAGTACACGGCGAGGACCACCTGCAAATGGGAACTGCATTTAATAATATAGGAGCGATTTATTACATGATGCAGGATCTCGGACAGGCGGCAGAATATTTTGCCAGGGCTGCAGGAATCGTAGAATCCATTCTGGGTCCGGATCATAGTGATCTTGGCGCTCCGCTGAATAATGCTGCTGTTTGCTACTATTCGCTTGAAAATTATGAGCGTGCTGCAGAATTTTTAGAACGTGCACAAAAAGTAAAAATAGCGTCATTAGGAGAAGAGCATCCAGAGACGGCAATTGGATTTGCGAACCTGGCGTCAATCTATATTCAAAATGAAAATTACAGCAAAGCAGAAGAAAATTATCTGAGATCCATATCCATTCGGCGAAACTCTTTGGGTAATAATCATCCCGATCTCATCGATCCGATGATTCGGCTTGGAACGCTCTACTCGACACATTTTGAAGACCAGGAGGAGGCAAGGCTTCAATATCGAACGGCACTCGACATAACGCTTGAAAGGCTGGGAGAAAATCATCCATACGTTGCGGACGCATATTTATTGATTGGAGAAACATACTTCGAAGATGAGGAGTACAGCGAAGCCCGTCAATATTACAGGCGATCCATTGAGCTACTCTATGGTGAGTACGATCTTAATGAAAACCCCGATATTGAACGTCATGTCACGGATCCTGTAAAGTTGGTGAGGGTTCTGCAGTATAAGTCGAGGCTGTTAATGGAGAAATCGGGAGACTTTGACGAGCAGTATTACAAGCTTGCACTTAACGCCACAGACTGGGCAACCAACCTGGTAGATCGGCTTCAGATGTCCTTCAAAAATGAGGCTTCTAAATTGCGGCTCGTAGATCAAAATTATTCTCTCTATACCGGCGCGATTGAAATAATGGCCGCTTTATATGAAGAATCAGGTGAAGAGCACTATATTCACAGAATTTTTGAAGCTATTGAGAAAAGCCGGTCACGTGTTGCCCTTGAATTAATTCAAAAGCATTCAGCCCGGCATTTTGCGGGGGTTCCGGAATCTGTTATAGAAATTGAGACAGCGCTGAACACAAGAATCACGCAGCTTCAGCAACAGCTCTTCAGTGAACAGGAAAAAGGGTTTGATCAGAACAGCGATCTGATCATCGCTTTACAGGACTCCGTTTTTAGGAAAAAACGAGAGCTTGAGCAGTTCACAGATGATCTTGAAGCTGAGTACCCGGCCTATTTTACGTTGAAATACGATCAGTCCGTGCTAACGCTCGACGATGCACAACAACTTCTCAGCGACGGCGAAACAATTGTCAGCTATACAATCGGCACAAACTCTGTTTATGCGCTTGTCATAACCTCCAAAGACGCCACTATTGTTGACCTGGGATCTACAGAGGAATCCGTTTTATATATGGACAGATTGCGTAGTGATGTAGCCACAGGAAAAACAGAAGAGTACATAAATACGGCATACTCACTTTATGAGCGAATTTTTGAGCCGCTGGAGCCGTATATATCGGGCGATGAAATTCTTATTGTTGCCGATCAGCTTCTTCATTATCTCCCATTTGAAGTTCTGCTGACCGAACGGCCCGATCACGATAAGTTTCACCAAATGCCGTACCTGATTCAAAAATATACAGTCAGCTACATTCCTTCTGCCACAATGCTGAATATTATGACCGAAAGGCGTCCTGCGGATCCAAGAAATTTATTGGCAGTTGCTCCGTTCAGCAGCGAAATTATTCGTCCGGAGGATGGTGATGTCGATGTTCAGTACGCTACAACCGTGGAACCGCTCCTGCTCACGAAATATGAAACTCAGAGCATCTCCGGCCTTTTTAGGGAGAGGCGAAGCTGGGGCGAGTATATCCGGCCTCATAACACGAAGATTTTATCCGGTTCAGAGGCTACAAAAAGCAGGTTCTCTGCCATTGATTTGAAAGAGTATAACTTTGTCCATTTTGCAACCCATGCGTTCGTGAATGAGCGGAACCCGGAATTCTCAGGTATCATGCTATATCCGGAAATAGGTGAAGATGGAATTGCATACGTTGGTGATATCTACAATATGGAGTTCAACGCCGACCTTGTAGTACTTGGCGCTTGCGAGACCGGCCTTGGATCTACATTCAGGGGGGAGGGTTTAATTGGCTTTACAAGGGCGTTTATCTACGCGGGTGCATCCAATCTGCTGGTGTCAATGTGGAAGGTGAACGATCAGCCCACGGCATATTTAATGATCGATTTTTACGACTACATCCGGGACGGCTACAGCTACAACGAAGCTTTGCGACGAGCGAAACTGAATATCATTAAGAGACCGCACATGGCGGATCCTGCCAACTGGGGCGCATTTATTTTGACAGGACGGTAAGCAGGCCGTTACTCAACTCAATTCTTAAACCTGTTGACCTGCTCAAGCGGAGTATTTACCGGGGCATCTGCCTCGTGATGTTAATAAACGCCTCGTTGTCAACAGCGGGTCTTCCATCGTAATTGGCTACAGTTACGGTTGAAGTGTAGATCAGCTGAACAATCCTGGAGTATTTGTCGAACTCAATTTTATCAATTTCATCGCTGGGCCTGTGATAATCTTCATGAAGGCCGGTGAAGAAAAATACGAAGGGCACTTCAAGCCGCCCGAAGTTCCAGTGATCGCTTCTGCGGTAGAGCTGGTTGGGATCGGTGAGGTCGTTATATCTTCTGTCGATCCTCATACCCACACTTTTGTCGTTTGCTGTGGTAACCAGGCTGTCTAACTCTGACGATATGATCTCTCCGCCAATCAGGTAGACATAGTCGGTTGTGCCTGCTTCAATGTTTTCGGGATCACTCCGGCCAATCATATCGGCATTAAACGCAGTTACAGTTCGCTCGATGGGAATCACGGGGTGGTCGGAGTAGTAGCGCGACCCGAGCAGCCCTTTCTCTTCTGCGCTGACATGTAGGAACAGCACGCTTCTGCTGAGGCCGTACCCTTCAGATTTGGCGTTGTTAAGGGCTTCTGCAATGGCAAGGAGCGCAACTGTACCGCTGCCGTTATCGTCCGCGCCGTTGTTAATCATGTCTCCCCGCTCATCAGGCATCGAAAGTCCTAAATGATCGTAATGGGCCATTAAAACGATTGCTTCATCTTTCAGTGAGGGGTCGCTCCCTTCGATGTAGCCGATTACATTATTTGACTCAACTTCAACGGTTCCGTCGTAAGGTGTATAGTCCAGGTGGTAGCCGGTGGTTTCAGGCTGAAAATCGGTGATGTTATCGGCGATCTGTTTTCGCAGGGTAAAGAGCTCCCTGGTGGAGTTCAATCCCAGTATTTCAACAGCAAGCTCAGGGCTTACCTGTGTATACGATTTTGGGAAACCTCCCTGTGCGGATGAATCATCGAGATATTGAAGACGCATATTGTTCGGCTGATCGATCAGGCGGGAATTTACATCAGCCGCTTCTCTGAAACGGCTGCTTTCGCTTGCAGAAACCACAAGAACACCGCCCGCATCCACTTCTCCGAAAAGATTGCCAACTCTTTGATTGTTGGTTATGGCGGGATTGATGAGAGTGTCGCCATCTACAACCGTTGGGAAATCGGCAAAAATAAGCACCCACTTATCTTTCATCAGCTCCGGGTTGAGGTGATTAACGCCTCTTGCGGTATCATCAATACCAAAGCCGCCAAAAATGATGTCACCTTTCAATGGATTTGCTCCGCCAAACAACCGTATAAAATCTCCCGGAGAGTTGTTGGCAACCACGGATCGGGTGTGAACCAGCGTATCGGCATTTTCTACCTGGAAAACTTCGTAGACAAGACTGTCTGTTCGTTCGGCATTCAGCATAAATGGCTGAAGGTAGGTTCCGTTGGTCCCTTTGGTCGCAATCCCGAGTCTTTCATATTGTTCTATGATGTACCGAGCAGCTGCTCGCTCACCTTCTGTTCCGGTATCTCTGCCCTGGAGCGAATCGTGTGCAATTACTTCAAGATGTGAACGAAGATAGTCGGGGGTGATGAGTTCAGAATACGGCATCAGCTCCTCGAGTTGTGCCGGTTCTCTCTCAGTGAGTTCTGTGAGTGGTGCACAGCTTTGAAGAAAAACAGACAGAATAATGAAGGTGATTGTGCAGAGAGTTTTCATAGCGAAATATTTTCGTTTTGGGTATCAGAGCCAATAATCTCTTCAACAGGTTTAAGGTCGAGATAAAAATCAGTGGGGTCACTTTCAATAAATAGGTTGATTTGCTGCTCTTTTAGCATCTCGAGTACAGCAAGAAATATAACAACAATAACGATGCGTGTTCCAACTTCAGTGCAAATTTCCCGGAATGAGGTGCGTCCTCTTTCTCTAAGGAGATTCTGGACGTATTCAGACTGATCCTCAATCGTAGTTTCAACCTTTTCGACCCTGTGAAATGAGTTCTGCTTCTTAATGTCGCTTAACACTTTTCGGAAGGCACTCATGAGATCAAAAATGGTGACGTCTTTCAGGGCCTCTCCTGTAGCCTGTTTATCAACGTTATCTGCATCAAAGTATCCGCGGAAATATTTTTGTCTAGTCTCTTCATCGATGATGGTGAGTTTTTCAGCCATCTCTTTATAGCGTTTGTATTCAAGAAGCTTTTGCACCAGTTCGTAGCGGGGATCGTGCTCATCGAGCTCCTCCTCATCCTCGTTTTCGTGAGGCAGCATCATGCGCGCTTTGATCGACATGAGCAGGCTGGCCATATAGATAAACTCACTGGCAACCTCCAGGTCGAGTTCCTCCATCAGGCGAATATAGTCGAGGAATTCGCGGGTGATGTGGTAGATGGGAATGTCGTAGATATTGAGCTCGTCTCTCTTTATGAAGAATAAGAGAAGGTCGAGCGGCCCTTCGAAATTTTTAAGCTGAACTTTATACATATATGCAAATAGGTTTCATGAAGATCGCAATTTGAAGCCCCAAATGGAAACATAATTGCTTTATTGGGAATAGTTTTGCTTATTAACTTTGTATATACAATAACTTTATCCTCTTGTTATGCATACATTCCATAGTAAAGCCAATACATTTTCCAGAAATCTTACCTCATATTTTGATTTAAAACTCAGCTCATTTGGCCTGGCTACCTCTTACGTAGAACTTCTTATGCTCCTGAATAAAAATGGAGGCTATACCCAAAAAGATCTTGCAGAGGAGCTTTCGCTGGCCCCCTCAACCATAACAAGATTTATTGATAAGCTGATAAAGCAGGATCTTGTGGTGAAAAAGCGGTCGGGTCGTGAAGTCTCCGTAGAGCTAACAGCTAAGGGGGATCGATTATCTTCGGAGATGGATGATCAATACCGCAAGGCTTTAGCTGATTTGGAAGAAATTGTAGGAGAAAAATTCATCGAAACTGTAGGAAAACTCCTTGAATATGGAAATAAAGCCCTCAACGATCTGGATAAGGAGAAAATCGAGAGCTAAATTTTATGCACCACATACCAAATGCCGGCAATTCCAATTGCGGAAGATCCAATCCCAAGCCCTGTTGATTCGAAAAAGATCTGCCCCATACCGAACAGCAGTGCTATTATAGAAATGGCACTTACGGCCGCAAAACCAAGGCCGGGCAGCAGTGAATAGGTATCTTCACCACGGGTCATAAACCGTTTCCAGCCCGGACCGCCCGGTTTTACCCGGTCAAAGAATTTTTGCAGTGTTTCTTCATCATCAGGTTTTGTTAAAAATGTAACGGAAACCCATATGATTGTGGCAAAAATGGTTGTGAAGATCATTTTAGCGGCAAAGTCATCATAGCCAAAAACGGGAGCGAGAAAACTGCCAATTGCGGCGGCCGACATAGCGGCAATTTCACTCCAGGCATTGATGCGCCACCAAAACCATCGCAGCATATAAACAAGCCCTGTACCGGCACCGATCGACAAAATGGCCTCCCACCCGCCCCGAACCGTATCAAAAAGCAGAGATACAATGACGGCTGATATCATCATCAGAATGGTGGTCCACCGGGAAACTCTTACGTAGTGTTTCTGAGCAGCCTCTTTTGAATCAAACTCAGACTCGGGTTTTAGATACGGCTTATAAAAATCGTTTACCACGTAAGAAGCGCCCCAATTCAGGTGAGTGGATACCGTGGATACAAACGCGGCTAAAAAAGCCACCGCAAGCAGGCCAAGAAGTCCAGCCGGAAGAAGTTTGAGCATCAATAGCGGATAGCCGGTTTCAGGATCATCGAGACCCGGATACACAACCATTGCCACCAGCGCTACAAGGATCCACGGCCAGGGACGAAGCGCAAAATGCGCTACGTTAAATAAGAGTGTACCGCCAACGGCATTTTTCTCATCCTTTGCGGAGAACATACGCTGGGCAATATAACCACCTCCGCCCGGCTCTGAGCCCGGATACCACGACGCCCACCACATCATGCCAACCCACACCAGGGCGGTTGCAATGGCGATATCGGGGCTGTTCAGTGGGTTGATACTGAGCATGGAGTGGCCCTCGCCAAAAAGTGTAGTGATCTCGGTCTGCAGCTGACCGAGTCCTCCAACATAATCAACGGCGTAGTAGGCCAGCAGAATGGAGCCGCCCATGGCGATTATAAACTGGATGAAGTCGGTAATAATAACGCCCCAGAGACCTGAAAAGGCGATGTAGATCCCGATCATCACATACATGATCACGATAACCTCCCACTGACCGGCGCCTGTGAGAACGGTAAGAATTTTGGCCATGCCGACCGTTACCCAACCGAGAATGATGCAGTTGATTGGAAACGCGAGGTAGAGGGATCGGAAACCGCGCAGAATCCGGGCAGGCTTTCCCGTGTAGCGAATAGAGATGAACTCTACGTCGGTAATAACATCCGCCCGTTTCCAAAGCTTGGCGTAAAGAAAAACCGTGATGAGCCCGGAGAACATGAAGTTCCACCAGATCCAGTTTCCGGCAATTCCTTCGGTAGCAATGATTCCGGTAACGGCAAGAGGGGTGTCGGCTGCAAATGTGGTAGCGACCATGGAGACGCCGATCAGCCACCACGGAAGGTTTTTACCACCTGTAAAGTAATCTTCCAGGTTCTCTTGTCCTCTTTTCTGCGAATAGTAGCCCACGATTACCATGATGGCTACATATGCGGCAATAACAGTGTAATCAAGCCAGTTAAAAGGCATGCGAGGCTGGAGATTTTAGTTGGGTGCCCGGTTCAGGCGATTGAGGTTGTTAGATTGTATATTGTAAACAGATAATCGTTCTGAATATAGATGTAGAATTCGTGAATGCAAATATGGAACCGCTTCCGTTTCAAAAAATTAAACCGTTTATAAATCAGGGAATTTGAACGGATAACCGATCTATACAATTAATGAAGACATTCTCTCATTTATTAAAATCGCTATGGAGATAAAAAAATATCATATAGGGCTTACTCAGTGGGGACTGAAGGAGTGGAAAGGTACATTTTATACCGATGATGCAAGTCAGGATCAGTTTTTAAAGCAGTATGCATCGGTATTTAACAGTGTGGAGGGAAATACAACGTTTTACCGGGCTCCCACTCGTGAAACAGTTTTGAAATGGGGGGATCAGGTTCCGGACGGCTTTAAGTTCTGTTTTAAGTTTCCGCAGGGAATTACCCACTACAAAAGACTGAAGGGTGTTGAGAGTGAGGTGCTTGAGTTTTTAGATCTATTCGACCCTATTCGGAAAAAGCTTGGGCCGTTTCATATTCAGCTGAGTTCCCAGTTTTCATTTAATGAATTCGATAAACTGGAAGAGCTCTGCGAACTGCTTCCGCCGCATTATCACTACGCAGTGGAGGTGAGACACAGTGACTTTTACGATCGCGGAAAGAAAGAGGAGCACTTGTTTAATCTTTTGAAGGCAAACTCAATCGACAGGGTTACCTTCGATACTCGTAAACTTCACGCCATAAAAGGAGGGGACGCGAGCATTGTGGCGGCGCAGAAAAAAAAGCCGCAAAATCCTGTTCGTTTCGACGCCAGCGGTTCGAGGCCATTTGTTCGTTTTGTAGGAGCCAATGATATTATAAATAATGAGGCGTACCTGAAAGAGTGGGCTATTATTACCGCAGATTGGATAAAAGACGGACTGCATCCATACATATTTATCCATTCCCCCGATACGCTATATGCCCCGAAAATTGCGCGCCATTTTCATAAGCTCCTTGCGGGATTTATTGAACTTGAAGAGATGCCTGCATCGCCAAAAGACAGACAAAATGAACAGCTGGGTCTCTTTTAAATAAAAAAAGCCGCTTCCGAAAAATCAGAAGCGGCTTTTTCAAATAATTCAATTTAGTTCAATACTTCATCAGTGACGTGTACAAGTCCGTTAGAAGCCGGTATATCACCTGTTGTGATATTTACACCGAGTGCAGGTTCAACATCTTCAGCACTGTTTTCTCCCTGGAAAAGATGACCAATCAGGAGATTCTGAAGCATATCGGGATCTGCTTTAATCTGTTCAAGCTCATCACCCATGGCTTCAAAAGCCTCATCATTTGGGGCGATTATTGTAAATGGACCTTGATCAGCAATGGCATCATCCAAATTTGTTTCTGCAAGCAATTCAGCAAAAATTGTATGATTTTCACTTTCGTTGATAACGTCAACTACATTACCATCTTGAGCTACAGCACTATTCACAGAAAATGCAAAAATGAGCGCAAATACAGAGAGTATTGAAGAAACTTTTTTCAGAGAGTTCATAATATGGTATTTATTTGAGTTTACTTGTTATTATAAAAAACATTTTGTCAACATCGTTCAATATCATATAGCTTTTGTATGGATTATTGTTCCGAAAAACTTCGAAAATATTGACTACTTATTCAGTTTGGATAAAGTCTACTATTCGGCGAAGGTCGTTACATCACGGTTTATGGGGTGATACGGGTTTAGATGAAGGGAGTTAAAAATGGCCGAGTAAAGGGATAAACCACAAGTGATAATCCAACAAAAAAACAGTATATTTAAGGCTTACAAAATTTTAGAAAATTATGGCTAAAGTAGATACAGAACTCACTCAGGGGCAGATTGCGAAAGAAGCGAATCTGAGAAGGACATTTGCAATTATCTCTCACCCCGATGCGGGTAAGACCACACTTACGGAAAAGCTCCTGCTTTATGGGGGCGCTATTCACGAGGCCGGATCCATCCGGCAGAGAAAAGCATCACGTCATGCTGCATCCGACTGGATGTCTATCGAGAAAGAGAGGGGTATATCTGTTACTTCATCCGTGCTGCGCTTTGAAAAAGATGGAATTCGTTACAACCTTCTGGATACACCCGGTCACAAAGATTTTTCTGAAGACACACTTCGTACACTTGTTGCTGCCGATTCGGGCCTGATGGTAATTGACGTCGCCAAAGGGGTTGAGGAACAGACTGAAAAACTGTTTGAAGTTTGTAAGCTTCGCCAGGTACCGGTTATCACGTTTGTGAACAAGTGTGACAGGCCCGGTATGGATCCGCTCGAAATACTTAGCAATATCGAAAACAAACTGGGAATAGAAGCGATACCCGCAAGCTGGCCGATTGGTTACGGACAGAAATTCCAGGGGATCTACGACCTTATTGGGAAAGAGATGCACCTCTATATAAAAGAGAAGCACGGTGCAAAAAAGGCGACGACCGAGATTCACAGCCTTGAAGAGGGATTAAAAAAGTGCAGGCTTTCTGAAGCTGAAAAAGCAGATCTTGAAGAGGAGATTCTGCTTATTGAGGATATGTTCGAGAATATGGATCAGGACGCGTTTAAAATCGGAAAAGCATCGCCGGTATTTTTCGGGTCAGCACTGCATAGCTTCGGGCTTGATGTATTCCTGAATTATTTTGAGGATTTGGCGCCCACTCCCCAGGAGTACACAGATGAAACCGGTACTCAGCGCAAGCTCGATCAGCCATTCAGCGGATTTATATTTAAGCTTCAGGCGAATATGAATCCCGACCACCGGGATTGTGCTGCCTTCATCAGGATTACATCAGGCCGCTTTGAACGAGGACTGGAGGTCGTTCACGCAGGCACCGGGAAAAAGGTTAAAATGTCAACTCCCCACACCCTGATGGGTGACGAGCGCCACATCATGGAAGAGGCGTATCCGGGTGATATCGTCTCATTGTTTAATCCGGGCTTTTTCAGGATAGGATCAACGATCCATACGGATGAGCCGGTTACCTTTAACGTAATTCCGCTATTTACGCCCGAGCACTTTATGAAGGTCTCAACAAAAGATCCATTTAAGCGGAAACAGCTGCGCGAAGGGTTGAAACAGCTTGCTGAAGAAGGGGTTGTGCATGTATTTGAAGTGCCAAATGGGGTTGGAAACGAGCTTCTGCTGGGTACGGTTGGTGCGCTTCAGTTTGAGGTTGTAGAGCACCGGATGAATGCTGAGTATGGTGTGGAACTCCATCAGCAGGGTGTAACCTATCACGCTGCGCGCTGGCTGTCTGATAAAACTGCCAAAGAGGTTATAAAGAAGCTTCAGAACAGCTACTCCACGCATGTAACGAATGATATGGATGAAAACCCGATCGTACTGTTTGAAAGTGCCTATGCCCTCAGCCAGGCAGAGGAGAAAGTAGGGGCGGAAAATCTGCATAAGTACAAGCAGGATTGATCTTCATACTAATGATTCCGGCGCGAGCGTCCGCTCGTTCCATCCCCATCTAACGCAAGCCTCCGCTCGCACCAGAATAACCTTAATTTTTCAACGCCTCAATATCCGCCACACAAAAATCATCCAGCTCCGGGATGTTTCCGCCAAACAAGTTGGCGAAAAAATCGGTTGTATTTACGCTGAAGTACATCAGGCACTCCTGAACGGTACAATGGGCGCCATTATCACTGTCATGATGGTCGTGCTGCATCTCCGTACCATTATTGACCAGCCCCATTAGGTGGCCAAATTCATGGTTGAAAACCGTAGACTCAATCGCCGTACGTGACGGCTGACCAATTCCGCCGCTGATCCTATTGATAGTTTCTGAAAAGTAGGCGGTAGATGTATTGTAGTATGCGATGCCAAGTACATTTCTCGTGCTGAATTCGCCATCCAGAAAGATTGCGTACGATGCAAGGGTTGAGCCATCTGCAAACTGTTCCCGGTGCTGCTCTTCCAGATCTCTTACGTCGTTTGCGGTATAGGACTCCTGCCCGCCTGAAGGTATTTCTACGGGATCAAGGATAGTTACTGAGATTTTATCCAGGTGTTCTTCCAGGAAACCGCGAAGATTATTGATGGATCCGGCGGTGGGTTGTGAGCCCGGCATGAACTGAATTTCTACCACAAGCTGATCAAACTCATTGTCGGTGATAAACGCCTCGTTCGAGCTGCCGGGTGACAGAGTGTGGCTGAATTCGGAGGTGGGGGGATCTCCATTGTCCTGACCGTTGTCACCAGTATCACCGTTCTGAATGTTATCCGTTCCGGTTGGCTGATCACCACAACTAATTAGCGCTAAAAGAATACAAAAAGTAAATAGAGAACAGTATCGCAATCGATTCATAAACAAATTATCGAAGAATTATTCAGGATGTTATTTATTATTAATTCGGTTTATCCTTTAACCTGCATTATTCACCAAGAAATTTGGTTGTGGATAAGGCGTCTCGGAAATGGTGG
>CAZKIZ010000044.1:0-13397 GCA_964552935.1 uncultured Rhodohalobacter sp.
CATTTCGGCCTGATTCGGGACGCAAATGCCTCCTTGGAAGAGCTGCAACTGTTCGGTCAGCATGCTTCAGATCAAGACCTTCATCGGCAATATATGGCAGAAGTGAGATGGTTCCGGGCTTTAGGCTACTGGAGGATGATAAGATTTTACGGAGATGTCCCATATTATGATAAAGACATTGTTGCTGCCAACCTGAGATTATCTCCCCGTGAAGAAGTGTATGATTATGTAGTTAGTGAGCTTACAGAAATTGTTGATCACTTGTCTGATGAACATCCCAGCCATATGAGCACAAGGCGAGGATCTGTTACAAAGTGGGCTGCGCATATGTTATTGGCAAAAATTGCTGCTGACTTTCAGGATTATCCAATGATGCTGGAACACTCACAGGCTATTGTTGAAAGTGGTTTGTTTTCACTTTATCCCGATTACTATCAACTATTTAAATATCCGGGGCAGCTTTCTGATGAAAATATCTTTGAGCTGCAGCAAACCGATTTTGGTCAACCGAGCGGTAATATGACAAATATTGATCAGTTCTATGTATTTGATGGTATCAAGCAAAGCGGAGGCACTAAATACGATGGTAGTGGCTTTACAAGCGGCTGGGGTTTTTCGGTTCCTGCACAAAAGTATCTTGACCTAATGGAAGATAGGGGTGAGGGAGTAAGGTATGAGACTACGATTATCCAGCCTAATACAAGAACTGCGGAAGGGGATTCTATAGGAAGTATTCCGGCGGATTTACAAGGACTTATAGATCGATATAACAGCGAAGGACGTGGGGTTTCAGAGTCATACTTTTTCAAAACATACGTTCCATACGTCGATCAAACGCAAGGAAACCATCGCTATGGTGGATTTAATAACATTAGGTTATTCAGATATGCTGAGGCGCTTTTATTGTACTCAGAAGCTCTGATACATCTGAATGGACCCGGAGCTGGCGATGCTCCTCTGAATGAAGTTAGAGAAAGGGCTGGCATGCCAGCCATTTCAGGCGCAACCATTGACGACATTGTTGATGAAAGGGCAGCTGAATTAACATTTGAGTGGGGAGCTGATCGCTTCTTCGATCTTGTCCGGCTTGACAGGGCAGAAGGAACAATCCCTTCATTTGTGAAAGGGCAGCATGAGTTTTTCCCAATTCCTTTAGCACAAATTGATCTTCAGCCAGGGTTAGCAGAGCCTCCTGTGCCCGGTATCACACCTCCCAGGCCATAAACTTTAAATCACATAACAGGGTGCTTTTGAACTTCTTTTCAAAAGCTGCCCTGTTTCATTTTTTTAAGTCTATCACATCATTTATTGGGAACGTTTGAATTAATTGCTACAGAAACCCCGTGATTTCACGAAACTGAAAATTAAGTTTGATACCATTTGATGATCTATAATTTTATAAACAAGATAGTCTTTACGGCACTTTTCATAGTTTTATTTCTGGGCTGTAATAACGCTGCAGATCCGGTATACCCAGAAGTAATAGAAAAAGAGTCCCTTACCAATGAAGAACTGCTGGACCTCGTTCAAGAAAGAACATTCCAGTATTTTTGGGATGGAGCTGAGCCAGAATCAGGCATGGCAAGAGAAAGATACCATATAGATGGAGATTTTTCGCGTGACATTGTTACTACAGGTGGATCTGGTTTCGGTATTATGAGTCTTATAGTTGGAATTGAACGTGGTTATATCACCCGCTCCGAGGGAGTAGAGAGATTGGATCGCATAGTTAACTTCTTATCCCAAGCGGATCGATTTCATGGCGCCTGGCCCCACTGGCTTAATGGGAAAACCGGCCGTGTTCAGCCTTTCAGTGAACTTGATAATGGAGGGGATCTTGTGGAAACAGCATTTTTAATACAGGGGCTGTTAACAGCTAAACAATATCTTAAAGATGGAAATGAAGCAGAGCAGAAAATTGCAGAAAAAATTAATACCCTTTGGCTGGAAGTAGAGTGGGATTGGTACCGGCAGGACGAACAGAATGTACTCTACTGGCATTGGTCTCCCAGTGATGGCTGGGCAATGAATCACTCAATCAGGGGATATGATGAGGCTCTGATTATTTATGTGCTGGCTGCAGCTTCTCCAACTCACACTATACCTGCGGAAGTGTATCATGAAGGTTGGGCGAGGAACGGAAATATTACGGCTGATTACACATCATTCGGATATAACCTGACCCTCAGGCATAACGGTGCGGGTCAATTTGGCGGACCCTTGTTCTGGTCACATTACTCATTTTTGGGCCTTGACCCACGCAATCTGGAAGATGAATATGCAAACTATTGGGAGCATAATGTAAATCATACCCTGATCAACCGGGCCTACTGTATATCAAACCCAAATGGCTTTGAAGGTTACAGCGAAAATAGCTGGGGCTTAACGGCCAGTTATTCAATTGACGGTTATTCAGCACATTCACCGCACAATGATCTTGGAGTTATTTCGCCAACTGCGGCACTGTCTTCCATTCCCTATACCCCTGAGTACTCTATGGACGCCATGAGGCATTTTTATGAAGAACATGGACAAAAACTTTTTGGTAAATATGGTTTTTACGACGCATTTAGTGAAACCGAAAACTGGTTCCCGGCCAGATATCTGGCTATCGATCAGGGGCCGATTGTGGTGATGATAGAGAATTACAGAAGTGGTTTATTGTGGGATTTATTTATGTCGAACGAAGATGTACAGAGTGGTTTAGATAAACTTGGTTTTAGTTATTGAACTATATTTGAACCGCTAATCTGATTTGGTATAACTCCGTTACCATAAGACATAAAGTGTTTATGTGTGCTCGGTGAATACTGTCATTCTTAAGCGGTAATCAGTAACTCTCTTCCCAAAATAAAGCTTGATCCACCGTCCTGAACCTTCTTCACAGAATCGCTTATCATCCAAATGGGCGGTATATCTCAGGCCATGACATGGGATGACGGATTTAAGCTAGGATAATCTTTTTTAGGTTTTCCAAGTGTTTATACCGCACATCCAGACGTAGAATTAATATCAGCTAAATAATAAAATATTTATTGTGGGTTATAATAAGTTAGCAATTTTTACTGCTCTGGTTGCCCTCTCAGGATGTTCATTCATTAATCAAAATGATGACGCCCATTTACCGCCCGATCCTACTCGATTTGCACAGAATGTGATTGCAGATGGATTGGATGAACCCCTCCAGATGGATTTTGACAGCGAAGGTTATGTGTATTGGATAGAGCGAAAAGGAGGAGTAAAGCGTGTTCACAGCGAGTCGTTTCAAATTGATGAGCTGGGAGTTATACCACTTTACGAGGGTACAGCTCCCGGATTGATTGGGTTATTATTAGACCGGGAATTTAAGCAGAGCCGCCATTTTTATATTTATTATTCAGCGGCAGCTGATAATGGGAATATGCGATTGTCACGTTTTACATTAGATTCGGACAACACGATTGATATGGATTCAGAGATCGTGATGCTGGAGATTCCATGGGAGCAGCCGGATGGATTACATTTTGGAGGAGGTATGACCTGGGACAGGAAGGGAAATCTGTATCTTTCTACAGGAGACGCCACGCAGGCAAGTCAGTATGAAGCTATTCACTATTTAAATGATGATGATAGCACGAATGTGTTTGATGCGGCACGGACAGCAGGCAACACAAACGATTTGCGCGGTTCTATTCTTCGTATCACGCCTCAGCCAGATGGAAGCTACACTATACCTGAGGGAAATCTCTTTACTGAAGGGGAGCCGAATACCCGTCCGGAGATTTATATAATGGGAAACCGCAACCCGTGGAGATTGTCGATTGATTCTCACACCGGGTATTTGCATTGGGGTGAAGTAGGTCCGGATGCAGGTGCAGACTCAGATCAGTATGGAGCAATGGGCTATGATGAATTCAATGTAGCAAGAAAAGCAGGAAACTTCGGCTGGCCATTTTCTTATGGCGGTCGGCCATACGCTCAATATGACTACGAGACCAAAACCTATGGTGAGCTTCATGACCTGCAGGCTCCTTTGAACAGATCTCCGAACAATACGGGTTTGCGCCAGCTGCCGCCGGTAGAGCAATCTTTAATTGCTTATCCATACGGTGTTTCTGAGGAGTGGCCGATTTTGGGTAGTGCGGCTCGTTCTGCTGTGGGTGGACCGGTCTTTCGAAGGGCAGATTTTGCAACAGACGCACCACGCGTATTTCCAGACTATTTTGAAGGGAAATGGTTGGTCACCGACTATGTTCGTAACTGGATTATGGTAATTACGATGAACCAAGATCGTACTGAAGTCCTGGATATTGAGCGTTTATTGCCAGATTCTCAAATGATTCACAATGAACCCCTTGATATGGCATTTGGTCCGGCTGGAGATCTATACCTGGTTGAATACGGAGTCAACGGTCAGGGGAGCATTTCCAGAATAGAATATAACGCCGGTAACCGGGCACCGGTAGCCCGGGCCGGCAGTGATAGAAAATCGGGTAGTATCCCGTTAGAGCTGCAGCTCACTTCGGATGGAACCGTAGATTATGATGGTGACGATCTGGATTATTTATGGACGATTCGTTCTGATGCCGGTGAAACAATACAGCAGTTCAATGAGCCAGACCCAATTCTGAAGCTGGAGGCGGCGGGCAGATACCGATTAGAATTAAAAGTTACAGATCCTGACGGTGCCAGTGGGAGCGATACGTTTGAGGTTGTAGCAGGTAATGAAAATCCGGAAGTGCAATTGGAGATAACTCGAGGCAATCGATCCTTTTATTTCCCGAATGCGGTGATTGACTACAGAGTGCATGTCAGTGATCTTGAAGATGGAAATCTGAAAGATGGAGATATTGCCCCGGAACAGGTATCGCTGACGGCCGAATACATACCTTCAGGTTTTTCTCAAGGGCAATTATCTGCACTTCAGGAAGAGGGTGAGCTTCTGCCCGGAACAGCACTGCAACATCTGGAAGCACGAACACTGATTACTATGTATAATTGTGAATCGTGTCATAGAATAGATTCAGGGCTGGTTGGCCCCTCGTATATCGATATTGCGAACAGGTATGCAGAGGTTGATGAAGCAGCTGCAAATCTTTCAAAAAGTGTCATTGAGGGCAGTGTTGGAAGGTGGGGCGAAGCGCCTATGCCGCCCAACCCGACGCTGCCAGTTGCAGAAGCACTGCAGATTACAAACTATATACTCAGCCTGAATCATGAGGAGCAGGGTCCGGAAACTCTCCCTTTAGAAGGGAGTTTTACTACAAAGGTTTACGATCCAACACAAGTTGGAGACCGGCTTGAAAGGTATTTTGATATTTCTTACGAGCGGGGTTCATATATCTTTCATGCAAGTTATACAGACGAAGGCAGCGAAGAGGCCGAAAACCTCAATCTAACCGGAGAAGATGTTGTATTACTGCGCTATCCCCTCATTGCACCTGAAAATGCAGATTTCTTCTCTGAAAAGGGAATCGTATTCACCCCATCAACAACTGATCCCGGATTCTTTATTTCCGGATCCCGGGCCTATATTGGATTTCAGCAGATCGATTTAACAGGGATCAGTCAAATTACAATAGGGGCATTGACCCGTTTCTGGCACTGGTCGCACTATTTGGGCGGCGAGATAGAAATCCGCCTGGATTCACCGGACGGCCCGCTGGTTGGTGAGCCGCAGGAGCGATTTCAGTCAGATACATTAACGGCTGAAGACGGTCCATTCTTCGGTGATGCTATGGGGCTGCCGGTTGAGGTGGATATATCCGGGGTAGAGGGAATACATGACGTGTACCTGATATTTCGTAATCGGGAGGCCGAAGATGATGATGCATTATTTATTTTAACAGGAATCGAATTCAGCCAGTAAACACAATTTGATGCGATCTGATCTATGCAAATACTGAACTGTTTAACCTGTAATTAACATGAATATATGTACTCAAACTCGGTCTGACTTCATCAGGGATCTGGTTAGAAAACCGGGCATTGTTCTGTTATGTGTGATATTTCAATTAACGGCCATAACAACTCTCGAAGCACAGCCTGAAGGAATACCGGAGGGGTTTACTTCCATTTTTAATGGTGAGGATTTAACGGGCTGGCACATTAGCCGGACAAACCACCATGGAACGGTAGGTAATTTTTATGTGGATGAAGGTGCCATTGTCATGAAACAGTATCCTTCTGGTCAGGGGGGTATTTTACTGACAGATCAAAAATATGGGGATTTTGAGCTTTACCTTGAAGTTAAGGCGGATCCCGGGACAAATGGAGGCATCTTTTTTCGTTCCAATGAGAGTGGTTCAGCGTATCAAATAGAGATTGAAGGAGATGGAGAGCCCTCAACAGCCGACTTGATTTCAGAAATGTTGAGGACTACTACGACAGCAAGGGCTGAAGAACTTGAAAATGTATGGGTACAGGGGGATTGGAATTCCTTTCGTTTACGGGTTATGGGGGAAAATCCGCATGCTATATTATGGGTGAACGGGGTTGAGATGTGGGATGTAAAAACCGAACGAAATGATTTGATCGGCGATGTCACAGAGGGAATGATCGCTCTGCAATTGCATTGGAGCCAGACACCAACACCGGTTCCCGGCGGGAGTTGCTGCGAATTTGCGTGGAGACCTGATGGAGCACATTACTTCCGGAATATTGCAATAAAAGAACTTTAAGCAACTGCTATTATGATCTCTATTATAGAAAGGCATCATCTGAAATACCTTATGTCTCTATTTTTGACCATGTTTGTCCTTCATTCTTCATTATCAGCCCAGCAGATCGGAACGCAAAAATTGGGTCTAGAGATCATAAATGAGATAGGGATGGAATTTGTCCTGATCGATCCGGGCAGCATGCTCGTGGGACGTTATGAGATTAAATGTCCATCTCCGCCAGATAGTCGAAATGTTGATGAGAGAGTTCGATGGACGGCTGCAGACTTTGAGCTTTGTGAAAAATTAGCCGCACGCGACTCAAGGCCGGGGTTTTGGGTGACGATTCAGGAATCTTATTACATTGGTAAACACACTGTAACACAGGGCCAATGGGAGCAAGTGATGGGTTCAAATCCATCATTTTTCCAGGGAGAGAGAGTAGAAGGTGATTCTGACCTGCATCCTGTAGATAATGTAAACTGGGCTGATACCCAGGAATTTATAAGTCGACTCAATGAATTAGATGACGAGGCCAGCTACCGCCTGCCAACGGAGTTTGAGTGGGAATATGCGGCACGGGCAGGAGCTGAAGAAGTTCTTTCCTGGGGAGACATTCGCGACTACGCCTGGATTCAAGATACAAACAAAGGAACTACTCATCCGGTTGGGCTAAAAAAACCTAATGCTTGGGGGTTACATGATATGTTGGGGAATGTCTGGGAGTGGGTTGAAGATTACTACAATGAGAAAATGTTTGCCGATCCAATTCCACCAGAATCGGGGACGGTGCACGTTTTAAAAGGGGGTAGTTTCATCTCGGATGTCACTCACGCAACATATTTTTTCCATGGTGCCGGACCCGGAAACGGATATGATGTGGGATTTCGAATTGTAAGGGAGGCTTACTAGGCAATATAATTTTTATGAAAATTAATTTTATAAAAAAACTCTATTTTTAAGATTTTGGATGTCTTTGAAAATAGTCCGGAGTAACCAGTTATGAGACTTCATATTGCAATACTATTCTTGGTTTTAACCGTATCCGGATGCGCTGGAGAGAAAACTTCACCGCTTTTTAACAAGCTGGACTCTGAAAAAACAGGGATTGATTTTTCAAATACCGTTACCACTTCCGAAAGATTGAATATCCAAAGTCATCCGTTTGTTTATAATGGCGGTGGTGTGGCTGTTGGAGATGTAACCGGCAACGGATTACCCGATATTTATCTGGCAGGAAATCAGGTATCAAGCCGGCTTTATGTTAATAAAGGGTCGATGCAATTTGAGGATGTTACCGAAATTGCGGGGGTATCAACCGAAGTGTGGGCATCGGGAGTCTCCATGGTTGATATCAATGGCAACGGGCGTTTAGATATTTATGTGTCTGTTTCGGGACTTGCTCATACACCGGCATCAGAACGCGCAAATTTGCTTTTTGTAAATAACGGTGACGGCACTTTTGTGGAGTCTGCTGCCGAATACAACCTGGCTGATACAAGTTTTACCACACATGCCGCTTTTCTGGATTACGATGGTGACGGATATTTAGACGTTTTTCTGCTAAATAACTCTGAGCTTGATTTCAACCGAAGGGGAATGTTTCTTGCAGATCCCTCACTGGAGATTAGCCCCATTAGTTTTGACAAACTTTACCGAAATAACGGCGACAACACATTTACGGATGTATCACGAGAGGCTGGGTTGCTTGAAGAAATTGGGTACGGCCTTGGAGTCGCTATAGCGGATATAAATCGTAATGGCTATCCTGATATATATGTATCTAATGATCTTGATCCAAACGATGTACTCTATATCAATAATGGTGACGGCACATTCACTGATAAATCTGCTTCCTGGCTCAAACGAACAAGTTTGTCAGGAATGGGCGTAGACATCGCCGATTATAATAATGACGGTTGGCCGGATATCATACAAACCGACATGATGCCGGAAGAACTAAAAGAACGCAAAAAGATGAGCGGCACTGTCGTTTATGAGCAGCAGAAAGAGATGGTCAGAAAAGGTTCGCAATATCAATACGGCATAAACTCACTGCAGCTGAATAGTGGAAAAATGCCGAATGGAGAACTGATTTTTAGTGAAATCGGACGACAAACCGGGGTGTCATACACCGATTGGACCTGGGCTAACGTTTTTGCCGATTTAAACAACAATGGCCTCAAAGATATTCTCATCACGAACGGCTTCCCCAAAGCCGTGTACGATTTTGATTATAAAATTCAAGAATTTTCCATCTTGCGATCCACTGGCGGGGGGGATTCAAGCCAGCTTTACCAGCTTGTGCAGGACCTCCGCAACATAAAAATTGCTAATTATCTCTTTGAAAATGATGGAGTACTTGGATTCACTGATCAATCCGAAAAGTGGGGATTTACAGATAAAGGATACTCTTACGGTGCAGCCTACGCAGATTTAAATAACAACGGCCGTCTGGACCTGATCATCAATAATATCAATGCACCCGTATCGATATATGAAAACAGGGGTGAGGGAGGAAATCAACGTAACTTTCTGCAGGTACGCCTTGCAGGAGAATATCCCAACACCGGGGGTATCGGTTCAGAGGTGATTCTTAATGCGGATAATCATCATCAATTTCTATACCAGTCACCCTATCGCGGATACGCTTCAACAGTTGACAACCGCCTGCATTTTGGTCTGGGTGAAATCACCACGATTGATTCTCTTGAAATTTACTGGCCGGACGGCCGATATCAGGTTTTATACGATCTGAGCCCGAATCAGATCATAACAGTTGAGCAAGAGCAATCTTCAGAATTTAAGCAGAAACTGCCGGACGATATTCATCGAAATCATATCTTTCAGCGTGTTGATGGAGAGTATGGTCTCGGTTGGAGCCATAAGGTCGATGAATCTTTTGTTGATTTTAATATTCAGCCTCAGATCCCATACAAATATTCGCAGCTCGGGCCAGTTCTTGCCGCGGGAGATGTTACCGGAAATGGTCTGGATGATGTTTATTTAGGCGGAGATGCCGGTGTATCAGGTATTCTTATGCTGCAGCTTGAAAACGGGCAGTTCACTAAGTCGCCAAATCAGCAATCCTGGGAAGAAGATGCCATGTTTAAGGATACAGGGGCTCTATTTTTCGATGCGAACGGAAATGGTTTCCAGGATCTTTACATAGCAAGTGGCGGGTACGAAGTTTCATCAGGTTCAAATCTTCAACAAGATCGACTCTACATCAACATGGGAGATGGCCTGTTTGAAAGAGCCGAAAATTCACTTCCTGAAATGTTTACCAGCAGTAAGGCCATTGCTGCAGGTGATTTTACCGGTAATGGATTGATGGATCTATTTGTTGGCGGAAGGCTGATGCCGTTCAGTTATCCTTTGCCTCCAAGAAGCTATCTTCTCAAAAACGAAGGCGGCACCTTTATTGATATTACAGAAAGCAGTGCCCCTAAACTTTTTGAAACAGGTATGGTTACGGATGCCGTTTGGGTCGATTTCAACGGTAATGGCCGTTCAGATCTGGTAACAACCGGCGTATGGCAGCCTGTTCGGTTTTTTGAGAACAATGGTAATCAGCTTGAAGACGCAACGGATCAAACCGGTCTGCCTTCCATGAGAGGCTGGTGGTATAGTTTAGCTGCTGGTGATTTTAACAATAACGGATATGTAGATTTTGTTGCCGGTAATCTCGGATTGAATCACTCATTCACCACATCGGAAGCTGAACCTTTCGGGGTCTACGCAGCGGACTTTAACAGCAACGGGCAAAGAGATATCTTTTTTACCAAGCGAATTGACAATAGAGATTATCCGTATTTTGGTTTAGCAAAATACGGCCTTCAGCATCAGCACTTTATGCGCAGGTTTCAATCTTTCGAAGCATTCGCCGATGTTGATATGGAAGAGCTTTTAGGAAGGGATCAGTTGGACAATGCGCTCAGGTACGAGGCTGATACGTTTGCAAGTGCTATTATATTGAACAACGGAGATGGCACATTCTCTGCCTCTGAACTGCCTGCAAAAGCACAAATTTCACCCGTAAAATCAATCATAGTTCATGATGTGGATGGTGATGGACACCTTGACCTGATACTCGCTGGAAATATTTACGAGACAGACCCGGAAATTCCCAGGTCTGATGCAGGCAATGGACTTTGGCTGAAAGGGGATGGAGCAGGAAATTTTACTTCTGTCTCCTCTTTTAAGAGTGGTTTTATAGCACCCAAAGACGTTAAAGCGTTGCGTTTGATTACTACACCAAATGGCCACACCGTTTTAATCGGCAACAACAACGATTCGCTTGAAGCATTTATGATTCATCCTCAGTGAATCATTTCAACTCATCAAACGACTCATCAGCCGCCGCAATGGTTTTGTCGAGCATCGGGTAGGTCAGGGATTTAGACAGAAACCAGCTCTCGAATGGAGAGGGAGGCAGGTAGATTCCGCGTTCCAGCATCTGATGGTAGAACTTACCAAAGAGCTCCTTGTCGGTTGTGTCGGCAGTCGTAAAGTCTGTTACAGCCTTGTCTGTAAAAAAGATGCTGATCATGGAGCCAACCTGGTTCATGGCGTGCTGAATCTCGTGCTTCAGAAGAACTTCTTTGAGGCCTTTTTTCAAGTACTCTGTCTTCTCTTCCAGCTCTACGTAATATTCAGGGTGTTTGTACAGAATGGTCAGAAGCGTTTTGAAGGCGCTCATTGCCAGCGGATTGACTGAAAGTGTACCCGCCTGGTAAACTGGTCCGTCGGGCGATACAACATCCATGATTTCCCGCTTGCCGCCGTAGGCTCCAACCGGCAGTCCTGCGCCAATGATTTTGCCGTATGTGATCAGATCAGCCCAAACGTTATATCTCTCCTGTGCGCCACCTCGTGAGAGGCGAAACCCGGTCATCACCTCATCAAAAATAAGGACTACATCGTGTTCATCACAAAGTTTACGTAATCCTTCCAGAAAACCGGGCTGGGGAGGTATGCACCCCATATTACCGGCTACGGGCTCAACGATGATGGCAGCTACATTTCCTTTGTTTTCACTGAGCAGCTTTTCTACACTGTCCAGATCGTTGTAATTGGCGTTAAGTGTGTCTTTAGCCGTTCCTTTCGTCACGCCGGGACTGCTGGGCTTTCCAAGCGTCAGGGCGCCGCTTCCGGCTTTAATCAGGAAAGAGTCGCCGTGACCGTGATAGTTTCCTTCAAACTTTATGATTTTATCTTTACCCGTATATCCGCGTGCAATTCGTATGGCGCTCATGCACGCTTCTGTGCCTGAGTTTACCATGCGCACTTTATCCACGTTGGGAACCATCTGCTGAACCAGTTCGGCCATCTCAATTTCTGCAACTGTTGGAGCCCCAAACGACGTGGAGTTAAAAGCGGCATCCTGAACTGCTTTAATGACGGCAGGGTAGGCGTGGCCCAGAATCATCGGTCCCCAGGAGCCGACATAATCGATATACTGGTTGCCGTCTTCGTCAGTGATAACCGATCCTTTCGCTTTTTTGAAAAAGACCGGCACGCCTCCAACGGATTTAAATGCCCGGGCCGGTGAATTCACGCCGCCGGGTATGAACTTTTTAGCTCTCTCGTAAAGGTACTCGCTTTTTAGAAGCATAATTTATTCGGTATAAGTAGTTAGATGTGAATATTGAGAAGAGGTCTCACGTCTCAATACTCACATCTCAAATCTATTAAAATTAATCTGTCATATTTCTTAGCGCTTCAATACGATCTTCGAGAGGCGGGTGGGTAGTGAAAAGAGCTTTAAAACCTTTCTTCTTTCCGCTTGTAATTCCAAACGCCTGCATTGAATCGGGCAGCTGGTTTGGAACCTGGCTCTCCTTCTGCAATCGTTGCAGGGCAGCGATCATTCCATTTCGGCTTCCCAAGCGTGCGCCGGCTTCATCAGCAACAAACTCACGTCTGCGCGAGAACCAGAATACGATCATGGAGGCGAGAAATGCCAGTATGATTTCAGCGACAATGGTTGTGATAAAATAGCCGATTCCAAGCCCCTGCTCATTTTTCAAAATCACACGATCCACCGCAAATCCAACAATTCGTGCCAGGAACATCACAAAAGCGTTCACCACACCCTGGATCAGCGCAAGCGTGATCATATCCCCATTGGCGACATGGCCAATTTCGTGACCCATTACAGCCCGGATCTCCTCACGGTCGAAACGCTGCATCATCCCTTCACTAACGGCAACAAGGGCTTTGTTTCGGTTGGGACCGGTCGCAAAAGCATTCGCCTGCTGAGCGGGAAAAATCCCAACTTCAGGCATGCCGATTCCGGCGGCGCGAGCCTGCTCTTCCACAGTACGCATTAGCCATTGTTCGCGTTCTGACCTGGGCTCCTTGATAATATCAACTTTAGTCGTCCATTTTGCGATCTTCTTGGAGAGTAAAAGTGATACGAGAGAGATACCCATACCAAATACAAGGCAGAAGACGAGCAGTGCCTGCAGGTTCAGGTTGGTGCCGGTCTCGTCTAGGAACGATCCAACACCCAACAGTGACATTGTAATACTTGCAACAATAAGTATTGCAAAGTTGGTGGCTAAAAACAGAAGTATTCTTTTCATTTGTGTAGTTACTTATTTGGTTTGTTACTGCGCCGCGTTTATACAGCATAGGATTTATTTATAAAGACAAAAGTCTACTTTTTAAAGTAGGAAGGGGATGACTGTCAAAGTCTTGAAAAATCCATTTCTTATTTTGAAGCACATGAGATCATCCCCCATTGCCCCCTTC
>CAZKIZ010000045.1:0-13377 GCA_964552935.1 uncultured Rhodohalobacter sp.
AAATCTCCTGTTGATTTACGGAACGATGGACAAAACGTTTCACTATATTTCACAAAATTAATCTGAAAGAAAATTTCACAGATGGAAACCGATATTTTAGCTTTTGGCGCGCACCCCGATGACACTGAATTAGGATGCTCCGGAACACTCGCAGCACTTGTTCAACAGGGAAAAACCGTTGTGGTAGCAGATCTTACAAGAGGAGAAATGGGGTCGCGCGGAACAGCAAAGCTTCGGCTGGAGGAGGCGGAAAAAGCGTCCCGTATTATCGGCTTATCAGACAGGGTAAATCTTGGACTCCCCGATACCGAACTCTATAATAATCGTGAACTTCAGCTCAAAATTATTGAGGTGGTCCGTCGGTTCAGACCTCATATCTGTATCCTGCCGGCACCGGCCGACCGCCACCCCGATCACGGAAATGCCTCTGCCCTTCTGGTCGACGCGATTTTCTACAGCGGACTTGTAAAAATAGAAACCAAGGGTCTTGACCGAAAGATACAGCAGCCGCACCGCCCTGCCCATATACTGCACTATATGCAGGACCGGCCGTTTGAACCGGACTTCATCTTTGACATTACAAATACAATGGAGATAAAGGAGAAGGCGATCAAAGCTTTTGCCTCCCAGTTTGATGTGGCCGACCCAGGTGATGAGCCTGAAACGTATATATCGAATCCCTCTTTTTTCGAAGCGTTGAGAGGCCGTGCAAAGCACCTGGGGCACCTTGCCGGTTACGAGTACGGAGAAGCATTTATCTACGGGCAAAAACCAATTCCGCTGAATTCACTTAATCTGTTTATGGAAACCGCGCCTAAGCGATAGAGAGTTTTTTGGGAATGATACTTTTGGAATTAAAAAATATATGCATAAGCAGAAGTGATTAGGATAATTTCTGAGTTCGGCCGGCCGTTCCACAACGGGACTTACCTGGCTTGACGCTGACCAGATATCCCACAGTAAACTGTGGGCCTACATTCGGCCGTCTCTTCGAGACTGGGGTGGTGTGGCTTGAACAGTATCCGATTTAGTACGAATATCTGTATTCATACATTCCTGTGATGTTTTTGAATCCCAATGAATTTACACGTGAAATTTGATTTTGAACTCGAGACCAAGTCCCCGACGGGGACGGCCGATTATAGCCCCATGCTTTAGCTTGGGGTAAAATGGGATCTATATCCCATAAGTCCCGACAGGGACGACCCAAAAAATCGTTGCTCTTATATTTTACCTACTTATTCAGTACATGCCATTTCCAAAATGGAGCCAGAATATAGTTAATAGGTAGTTTTCTGAGTTTGGCGGGCCGTCCCGCAACGGGACTTACCTGGCTTGACGCTGACCATATACCGAGGCTATCTCTTCGAGACTTGGATTGGTAGCTATGAAAGCTTTCGATGCCTTCTCTGGCATAAAAATAATCAACTCACATTCTCTCTCAACTCCTCTGGTATATATTCTTTAAGTCTTTTCAGTAAGTGACTGTGAATCTTTTGATTGCCGGCAACAATTCTCTGGCCAAATAACCAATCATCTTCCCCCAGCCAGTTGGTAACTGTGCCGCCGGCTTCTTTGATAATGAGCGAAGCGGCGGCAACATCCCACGCGTGAAGAGAATATTCGTAGAATCCGTCGAAACGTCCGCATGCTACGCAGCATAGATCAAAGGTGGCTGCACCGGGGCGTCGTATTCCCTGCAGCTCTTCCATCAGGTGGCGAAACAGTTTTAGGTAGGGATCAACAAGTGAGAGATCATTATAAGGGAACCCGGTAGCCACAAACGCTTTTTCAGGTTCAGATTTATCTGAAACACGGATTGTCTTGCCGTTTAGCTTTGCCCCCTCACCCGCTACAGCGGTAAACTCTTCACTCCTGTTGACTTCGATCACCACAGCAACTTCAGGCTTTTTATTCACCCAGAGTGCTATTGAAACACAATAGATCGGAAAATCGTGGGCAAAGTTGGTCGTTCCGTCAATGGGGTCTACGATCCATGTTCTGCCACTGGTCAGTGTTTCTTCATTCTCCGTCTCTTCCGCCAATATTTCATCGTTGGGAAACTCTTCCCGTAATATTCCTAAGATCGTCTCTTCCGTGGCCAGGTCAGCATCGGTCACAAGATCGTGATACCCTTTCTGTTGTATATTCAGCGCTTTGGTTTTAAAACTGTTGATGGTTTCGACCCCGGCACGTGCTGCCTTCAGAGCAATTTTTAAATCTTTGTTCATAGGTATCACTACTTCATTTCGTTTGATAGGAATAGCAAAGGTACAAAGCTGCGGCAGTTTTTAGAATTTTTTCAGTTACAAACGTTTATCGTTTATACTGAGCCGTTCTGCTTTTTTCAGACCATCTGTTTCAAATCGGTTCTCAGTTGATTAGTGTTGGTGCCTCCCGGATCATGCCTTCGATCATTAAAATTATTGTTCATATAATTGAATATTGTTCGATTTAAAAATCAAGCCAAACCGCAGTAATTCAACTTGTATCTGCTTCTAAAACCGCTTACTATTTAGAAATTCATCCAATGAACGCCTATTGAATAACGTTACATACAGAATATTTAATTAAACCGACGTTTTGAAGCATCTTCTACATTTTTCCATAGGCGGAATATTCATTTTATCTATGCTCATTTTCTCCGCATGCGATGAAATTTCTTCTACGCAAAGCTCTTCTTCCATATCTCTTGAAAAACTTACAATCTCGCCAAATGCTGTTCAATTTGATGACTCATCTCCAATTGGGAATCAAACGGTCCGGATTGAACTCACTTTAACCCTTGACGAGCCGGCAGATTCGGATTTCAGATATTCGGTTGAACGCCGTGGTTTGCTGGTAACGGATGGGGATTTTACGGCCGTGTCCAATTCTGAGTATCAGGCTGATCTGACACTGTCCGTCAATACAGTAGAGAACCTTAATTACACTGTGTACGCCTTTCAGGCTGATGACACAGCAGGCGAACGTATTCAAGGTGGGCTTACTTTTCGCGGCAGAACGGTATCTCCGCCAATTATAGAAGATGCATTCAATACCGAAGAGGTAACGATTCCTGATGAAGGAAACGTCAGGGTAGACTTTTTTGCCCGGGTGGTTCACCCCGATAACCAGGATTTTATTGACAGGGTCAATTTTTTCATGATTGATAGTCAGGATAATGCCGTTGGAGGACTATTTGAGATGTTTGATGACGGCGTTTTCAACGAAACTGAAGGTTTTATTGATGAAACCGCAGATGACGGACTCTACAGCCGGGCATTTTTTGTGAATCCGGGAAACAGCCCCGCCGATATATCTGTCTTTTACTTTGCCCTGGGAGTAGACGGGCAGTCGAGTGATACCCTTAAAACTCAATTGAGGATTGTAGAATAAGTATGAGCAAACAGCTTCTCTCCATCCTCACCATAATGTCTGTTTTTATTTTAGCTTCTGAATTGCAGGCTCAGCACTTTGGTCCTGTCCCCGACCGGTTCGAGACGCTGAGACAAAATTCAGTTACTACTCTTGAAACATTAGGTGCATCTGTGTGGATTGGCCCCGGACTGAACAGAATTGATGAAAACAGCCCAGATATCTTTATTCCTGAAGCCGCCGACAGTGTATTTGATGGCCGAGGACGAGTTTTTTCTCTTGAAGTGAGTGAAGACAAAATCCTCGCCGGCCTTGGGTTCAACACCGAATCGGGCGATGAAAGTGTCCAGACCGCAATGGGATTTTATGAATCGGTTGACCGGGGAGATTCCTGGCGCTTTATCCCATTCCCGCTCGATCCACAGCCCCCTGCCGATGAGTGCGCGGCCGGATCGGTCGGCCCGCCATGCGATCTTGAATTTACCTACGGCGATACAACCTATATCCGAACCCGCATCACGGTTCCGCAGCAGTCCCCGCCGTTTGAAACCGATTTCAGGGGTGATACATTTTTTGCCGCAGCGTGGGCGTCCGGAATTATGCGAAGCCTCGATGGCGGTGAAAACTGGGAGCGTCTCATCCTACCACCATCCGGCGTAACCGAAATGACGCCGGAGGGCACGTACCAGTGGACATCCCAGGCCGGTTCAGCAGGATTCGTACGTCGCTACGATCCCCGGTTCGATAATAATCTGCTCGGATTCGGAGTTCTTATAGATGATCAGGATCGCGTTTGGGCCGGAACTGCCGCGGGGATTAATATTTCCGATAACGCCCTCACAGCACCGCGCGACCAGATTAGGTGGAGGCGTGTAGTAGCGGATGGTCGTCCGGACGGACTCCTCGGCAACTGGGTGGTGAATCTTCGTCAGCAGCCCGGAACAGACAGAATATGGATGTCGAACTGGAACGCATCAAGCAGCCCTGACGACCGTTTCGGCCTTGTTTACACCGATGATGGCGGCGAAACCTTTCGCCATTTCCTGGAGGGAGAACGGATCAATGACATCGGATTTCATGACGGGGTGATTTACGCGGCGGCAGATCGCGGACTGTTTATTTCGAGTGATGATGGCGATACCTGGCGCAGGATTGGCCAGATCCGGAGTGCAAACCAGTTTATTAAAAAAGACGCCAGCTATTTTGCACTTTCAGCAACTGAAAACCGAATCTGGGTGGGAACATCCGACGGACTGGCGGCCAGCAGCGATGGCGGACGAACATGGGCGATCTACAGAGTGGATCTGTCGCTCCGAAACGGTAATATTTACCAGCCCGATGCTCCATCGGTTGACACCTACGCCTATCCGAACCCTTATTCGCCAAACGTACACGACCTTGTTCGCATCAAATACGAGACAGAGAACAGCGGACGCTCAACGCTCAGAATTTTTGATTTCGGGATGAACCGCGTCTACGAACAGAGTTCCGGACAGGTATCACAGCCCGGGGCGTACGAATTTACCTGGAACGGTACCGACAATTCCGGACGTGTTGTGGCAACAGGATCCTACATCTATGTGATAGATACGCCGGATGGACGCGTTGACGGAAAAATCTTACTGATCGATTAATTGATGATGAAAATCAACTGTATAGCTTTACCTCTTCTGATTTTTGCCTGGATCGCCCTTCCTGTGGGTGAAGCTCTGGCGCAAGCTGGCGGATTTACCGGGTCGTTCAGCCGTATCGGCTTCGCTCCACGCGGAATGGCAATGGGGAATTCATTGACCGCCGTCCACCATGAAGGCTCCTATGCCTACTATAATCCTGCGCTGGCGGCCAGGCCCGGAGAGTCGGTTCAGCTCGACTTCTCAAGTTCAGCCATGCGTTTCGATCGCCAGCTGCACATGGTAACCGCGCAATTTCAACTGCCGCCTTCAGCCGGCATATCGGTCTCCATCATAAACGGCCGGCTTGGCGATATTGACGGACGAACGCAGAGCGGTTTTCATACCGAAACTTTCTCAACCAACGAATATCAGCTGCTTTCAAATTTCGGGATCCGCTTCTCCGATACGTTTTGGGGAGGCATCGGTATCAAGTTTAACCTGGCCGACTTCCATGATGACGTAACCACGAGTACATCTGTGGGTGTTGACGCCGGCTTTTATAAACAGGCCGGAAATGTTGGAATCGGGCTCGCCGTTCAGGACCTGTTTGCATCAACCCAGTACGACACATCCAACCTGTTTGGATCGAACGTTGGCGGATCACGCAGCAACGCCTACCCCACGCGCTTCAAGCTGGGCGCCTCCTATACTCCATCCGCGCTTCCTGATCTGCTTATGAGCGCAGAGTACGAAGTTCAGGTTCTTCAGTCGGAACTCAGACGGGAAGAGACCACCCTGTCTGAAGGCAGGCCCATAACCACTGTCAACAGGGAAGAACTGACCACAAACTCGCAGTTTTTCAGAATCGGATCACGCTATGCTATTCACCCAAGGTTCACACTGCGGGCTGGCGTTCAGGGCCTCGATCTGAACCACGATATTAATATACAACCGACTGCAGGTTTTTCATTACATTTACCGTTCGACCGGTTTACGCCATCCGTTGATTATGCGTTTGTGCGAGAGCCGTCTCAACTATCAACCATGCATGTGTTTTCAATACGTCTTCAAATATGAAATTAGCGGCTCCCTTTATTCTGGCCCTTTTACTGTTCTGTGATGTGGCAGCTCAGCAGGATACCGGAAGCGGTATGGACTTTTTAAGTATCGCCCCTTCCGCAAAACAACTCTCCATCTCTGAAGCGACGTCCGCAACGCTGACCGGTTCATCGGCAATCTATTCGAACCCGGCACTTCTTGTGATGGAGCCGAATTCAAGCATAGAAATCGACTACACGCTTTGGGTAGCTGATGTGAACAATCAGTTTGCTTCCGCCAATTTTCTGCGTGACGGTTATGCGCTGGGAATTGGTGTATACAACTCAAGGTCGAATGAGTTTGAAGCCCGAAGTCAACCCGGTCCGTCTCAGGGTGACTTCTCCATCAGTTATCTATCCGTTTCGGGTGCAGCGGCGTATAAAATGGGTAACTTTTCAGCCGGAATTACAGGTCACTACCTTCGCGAAGAAGTTTTCCAACTTCGTGCAAACGGTTACGCGTTTAGTGCCGGATTGGCGGCCGAACTGTTTCAGCAGCGCGTTCGTCTTGGAGCTGTAGTGCAAAATCTCGGCGAGATGGAAGAGCTTGATTTCATAGCCACCTCTCTGCCATCCACTTTTCGGCTGGGCGCAACAGCAAACGTGGTTGAGTTTACAACGCCAGGTATGAACGATTTGCCAATCCTCCTCTCATTACACACAGAGTGGATTCATCCGCTTGAAGATGTTCCCACCTCCGACTATGTAGAAGGTGGCAGCAACGATTTCTTTAGTCTGGCTCTCAGTGCTGAAGTATCTGATCTGTTTAACCTCAGAGGCGGCTATAAATTTGGTCCTACTGAGCGTCCGTTAAGTTTTGGTATGGGTCTTAACATCGACCCGATAACGGTTAACTACGCGATTATCCCCTTTTCCACCGGCTTTGGATGGGTTCACTCCATCGGTATTCAATACTATTTTTGATTTTAACTCCTGCCAATGTCTCTGCAAGAGAAGCTTAAATCAATCTATGAGGAACTTCTGCCGGAAAGCCGCACCGGCATAACTCATCTTTTTGTCGTCCCGCTGATTCGTTTTAACTATAAACAGTCAGACTATCTCTACCTGCTTTACAAAGGGATTATCGAAGACCTTGAAAGCCGGTTCAACGTTCATAGCACAAGCATTCTGCAGCACTTCAAGTTCGTTTGGTATGCGTTAAGAAAGAGAGATGTGCTGCTCCACTACCATTGGCTTGAGTGTACCGATCTTAAATCACTTTCGGGAATGGCCTACAAGCTCATCTGTATCGCTCTTTTTAAAGCTCTTGGAGGGAATCTTGTATGGACGATTCACAATATAATGCCGCACGACCGTCGGTACCGATCACTAAACTACAAAATCCGGTCATACATGGCTGATAAGGCTGATCTGCTCCATGTGCACTGTACAACAGCTCTGCAAGAGGCCAGCTCATTTTATGGTATATCAGAAGATAAGTTTCGCGTTATTCCTCATCCTGAATATCCTGCGGACCATATTTCGAGAAAGAAAGCAGTAAAAAAACTAAATAAAAAAAGAGACTTCGATCTGAAAAAAGAGGATCAAATCTTTCTGATGTTCGGTAATATCAGCGCGTATAAAAAGATCCTCGAAGCTGCACACATATTTACGGCACTACCCATTCATAAAAAGCTGCTTATAGCCGGCCCTGTCAAAAAAGGGCAATTAGATGTTTACCATCAAATAAAAGATTTAAGCTCTAATTATTCTAACATTCTGCTTTACCCTCATTTTATTTCAGAAGATGCCGTTCCTCTTTATCATAATGCGGCTGATTGTGTTCTCTTTAACTATCGTGAAATCCTTACCTCAGGCGGTGTGGCGCTTGCCCGAAGTTATCAAAAACCGATTATTGCACCAAAACTAGGGTGTTTGAAGGAGCTGAAGGGTGAGGACATTTATCTGTTTGATTCACAGAAAGAGCTTCAGCAAATTCTCACTGAGTTTACGCCAAACAGAGATCGGGATGCGTAACCTCACCTCCAAAGCGCTCTGGATTTTTTTTGGTGATGGTGGGGCAAAACTCTTTGGATTTCTAACGACGATCTATCTCGCACGAACGCTCGGCGCCACTCAATACGGGCTTATCACAATCGCTATTTCCATTTTGGGAATAACAGCCTGGTTTTGTGATCTGGGTATAAAAACCCTTGCCACCCGGGCAATTGCCGGTACCGAACCTGAACAAAGAGATCCGTCCCGATTCTTCTGGCTAAAGATTACGCTTTCATTTACCGTTATCGTCCTCGCAGGGGGAATAGTTTGGTTTCTAATGCAAGATCAGCCGCAGCTCCGCTTTCTGATTCTCCTTTTTATTCTCTCACTTTTGCCTCAGTCGCTGAACATAGACTGGTATTTTAAAGGAGTTCAAAAATTCCAGTGGGTTACTCTTGCGAGCTGGACCCAGGGCGCCCTCTATCTTACCGGACTCATCCTGATTGTATCATCTGATGATCTGCTGACTGTACCGGTTATCTACTCTCTCTCCATTTTAGCCGGTGCCCTGGTTACAATACTATCCTATAGAGGCAAAAAGTCATTATTTAAAATGCCCGATTTCACACTGTGGAAATCGGACATTCAATCCGGATTCTATCTCGGTATCGGGCATTTTTTCGCGCAATCCATAATATTAATTCCGCCACTTGTGATCGGCTATTTTTTCACTGAGCTACAGGTAGGTTACTACGGCGTTGCACTGAAACTGATACTGGCAGCAATGCTTGCGGATCACGTTATCAATACGCTCCTTTTGCCAAACCTCACGCATCTGTGGCAGAACGAGCGGGAAAACGTGCAGCCACAACTGACGGCCATTAGCCGCTGGGTTCTCTTTATTGGTGCCTCAGCCGCACTGTTCCTTGCCCATTCTTCAGGCTGGCTTATCAATCTATTGTTTGGCGATGAGTACCTCCCGGCCGTACCGTTGCTCATGATTTTATCTGTTATTCTGCCAGTAACCTTTCTGAATTCAGTCTACACGTTTGGTTTGATATCGTTCGGAAAAGACCGTGACTTTCTGATCTCAACCGGTATCGGCGCACTGGGAGCTGTTGTGCTGATGATCGCTTCCGGGTTCACCGGGAAAATTGAACTTGTAATCGTATCCGTAGTTCTTGCTGAAATCTGGATCACCCTCAATATGTTTCTCCGTTTCAGAAAAACCGTCAAGCTTCAGCTTGGTCGATATCTTATTGGAATCACGCTTCTGTTTACAATCTTGCTGGCTTCCGGCCTTTACGTTCAGGGCGGCCTGGTAGCTGCTGTCATCTCGCCGCTGATTCTTGGGCTGCTTCTCTATATATTCCGACTAATTAGAGTGGATGATCTGAACTGGCTGAAAAGGAGATTAACCAGGTGATACGAAATATTCATATAGGCATAATTGGTAAAAATCGCGGATGGGAGCAGATTTTGACGCAGATCGGCGTCTCCTGGAGCAGAATGCACTCTGCAGCTGCTGCGGAAGTGCAGAGTCAGAGCTGCATCATTGCCTGCCGTGAACTGGACAGGGGTGAGTTATCAGCTATCGATAGCTACATCAGACAAGGCGGTTCCGTCGTTGATACGCTCGGCCAGTTAATCTCCCAACAGACGATCAATCGTCATCTAAGAACAGTCTATCCCGGCGGCGATTCTTCACTTTTCAGCCACATCGAAGAAATTGTCATCAATCACAGAGTGGCTGTTCACCCTCTGTCCGATCAAATCGGCGGACTTGCCTGGCTTGATCCCAGCCCAAAACGATCGCTCGCTTTTCTAAGCCTGCCGGTTCACCTGCTTGCCGAACCTCAACCGCTGATCCATACACAATTCCGCACCTCAAAACTACCGGCCGTGGCAGAGAGAACAGCCGCCAGAAGCAGCGGGCCATATATTGAAGCGTGTTTAACTGTTTTGAAAAAGCTCCACTCAAAGTCGGGAGTTCCATTTGTACATAAGTGGTGGATGCCGGATACTGATCGTCAGCTCGCCACATTCCGCATCGACAGCGATTACGGAACCCGGGAGGCCGTCAGCGTATTGGGAGAGACCATAACAGAGTTTGATATTCCGGCAACGTGGTTTCTGCATACTGAGGCGCATGAAAACTGGCTGGACCATTTCAAAAAATTCTCCGGCCACGAGATTGCCCTCCACTGCAACCGGCACACCGAGTTTAAAACGTCCAGTCAATATACAGCAGATATACATGCAGGACTGCAGCTCCTTCGCAGGCACGGTTACAATCCTGAGGGATACACCTCGCCCTACGGCTATTGGGGACCCGAACTCAGTGCTGCTCTCTCGCACTTCAATTTCCGCTACAGCAGCGAGTTTGGTTACGATTACGATTCACTCCCTTCCAGGCCCCGGTCCAGCCTTACAATGCAGCTGCCCGTTCATCCAATCTCGATTGGATCATTCAGAAGATTCAAATTCAAGCACGGAATGATCGAAAATTATTTTGATGAGCTCATGCGATTGAAACAACTTCAGCACCAGCCTTTTCATCTCTACCATCATCCCGGTGACGGATTTGAGAATATTCTGAGAACACTCTTCGGGAAGTTAAAACATGAATCTGTCCGCTGGATGAGCTACAGTGAATGGGCTTCATGGTGGAATAACAGAAAATCTGGTTCATTTAATGCTGCGTATGATACTGAGTTGAAAACAATCCGGGTGAAAAAAAAGGATGGTCTGCCAATGGCGTTTCACCATTCAGAAAACAGCTTTCTCATTTCTGAAAAACCGACAATCAATCTGGAACAGGGACGCTTCACTCCTTACATTGAACCGGAATTGGTAAAACTGGTCAACCAGAGACAAAACGGCGACCGTTTATCGCAATTGAAGATGAAAAAAGATCGGTTCATGACATATTTATGGAGAAACCGGGTTTGAATATATTAATGATTGCCCCCCTTTCGGCCGGGCTGGTTCACGGCGGTGTCCGCATGCAAAGCCTGAAAACGGCTGAACATCTGGAGAAGCTTTCCCACCGGGTTACCTGCTACAATCCCTGGGTAAATTACGCTCTGGAAGATTTTGATATCGTGCATCTTTTTTTGGCGGGTAATGAAACCCTGACCACCGCCCGCCGGCTTGGGGAGTCCGGCAGCAAACTTGTTGTTTCCCCCGTCTTTTTTACAAGAAGATCTCCTGCAGCAATACGAAGTACACTGAAAATGGAAAAGATTGGTAAACAGATGGTTAAAGGGATCTTCTCAGATTATTCTATAAAAGCATCAGTCTGTAAATCAGCCGATTTAGTACTGCCGAACACGACTGCTGAAGCCGTCTTAATCAGGGATGGATTTGGCATTCCGGAAGAGCAGATTTCGGTAGTACCAAACGGGGTTGATCTCCATTTTGCCGAGGCTGGGCCCGATCTGTTTTTGTCAAAACATGGAGTCAAAAATTTCACTCTTTTTGTGGGTGATGCCGCCGCACGCCGGAAAAACGTGTTGGCTCTTTTGCAGGAGCATACTCCGGATGACAACCCCCTTGTGATTATCGGTAAGTTTGATCAGTCTGGTTATTCCAGGCAGTGCCTTGATATAATCAACAGCAGAGAAAATATACGATCGCTCAGCCCTGTTGATCACGACGACCCGATGCTCGCCTCCGCCTACGCGGCAGCGGATGTATTTGTGCTCCCCTCCCAGTTTGAAACGCCCGGAATCGCAGCCCTTGAAGCGGGCCTTGCCGGTTGCAAAATCGCAATCACAGAAGTGGGCGGCACGCGTGATTATTTTGGAGATGAGGCTCAATACATAAACCCGGAATCAAAAGGATCAATTATCAACGCGATCCGGGCAGCCCATGATAAGCCGGAAACCTCTGACCTGAAGAACCTCATTAAAACCAAATACTCCTGGGAAATGGTGGCGAAGCAAACCATAAATGCGTATCAGAAATTAAGCTAATGAACAACCCCATTACCATCCTGTTTGGTACCCGGCCAGAGGCGATTAAACTTGCTCCAATCATATTAGAGCTGAGAAAACAGGATATTCCGCATCGTATAATCCACACGGGTCAGCACCTGGAGCTGGCTGACACTATTCTCGACACCTTTGGTATTACTCCCGATCATCGCCTGGAGATGATGACAAAAACGCAGACTCCGCTCGATCTGCTTCAGCGTCTTTTAGCGGTTCTTCCGAAGTGGATCGATCAAGAGGGAACTCAGCTCCTTTTGGTCCAGGGCGATACCACAACAGCTCTCGCCGGAGCGTTGACAGCCCATCATCAAGGCGTAGAGCTGGCTCACCTTGAGGCAGGGCTTCGGTCGCACGACCGTACTCAGCCTTTTCCCGAAGAGGCCAACCGTACGCTGATCAGCCACCTGGCCGACATTCATTTTGCCCCCACTGCCGGAGCACAGAAAAATCTGGTCGCAGAAAATATACCTCTCGATAAGATCCATCTGACCGGAAACTCGGTTGTAGATGCTCTTCAGTTTATGCTAAAGCAGTCAAAAAATTCCGTTGCGAAAGTACGAAAGCAGTACGGTGCTGAAAAGAAGAGGCTTATGGTTTTGACCGTCCACAGGCGTGAAAACTTCGGGGAGCCGATCCGAGAAATTTTCAGTGCTATTTCAGAGCTCTCAGTACAGATTGAGGATTTGAGAATCCTGCTGCCGGTTCATCCCAATCCAAAAATAAAAGAGTCGCTTTCTCTACTTGAAAATCGTCCGGCTATTGAGCTGATTGACCCGCTCTCCTACCAGGATTTTGTTCCGCTGATGGCTGCTGCCGATCTGATCCTGACCGATTCGGGCGGTATCCAGGAAGAAGCACCGGCTCTTGGAACGCCGGTTTTTGTGCTTCGAAACAAAACCGAACGCCCGGAACTGATTGAAAGCGGCGCGGGCAAACTCATAGGAACAGACAAAGATAACATAGTTGAGCTGGTAACCCGGTTCTTCAGCACAATGAGCACAAACTCCCCGGCCGATGTCTTTGGTGACGGCCATACGGCAGAGCGCGTTGTTAGATTGTTGAAATCACGCTTTGCGTGAAGTTGAACTGTGGAGTTTCGCGCGTTGCGCGATGTTGAACTGTCGAGTGTCAAGCTGCGCTTGACGTGGAACTGTGGAGTATCACGCTTCGCGTGATGTCGAATTGTCGAACTGTAATTAAAAATGTTTTGAAGTTTTTAAATTGAATTTTGCAATATTTGATGAGTGAGGCACTTAATAATTCGATAAATACACCAAAATACTAATCCCAAAAACAGAGAGATATGGGCAGAAAGAAATATCATACATACTCATTCGAGAAGCTGGAAGTATGGCAAATCGCGAGGGAGATTACTAT
>CAZKIZ010000046.1:0-4450 GCA_964552935.1 uncultured Rhodohalobacter sp.
CGATCCGTAATGTCGTATGCTATTTTCTTACCCGTTGCCTTTTCGAACGTATGGATCACATCCAGCACGCTCGATCCTTTACCGGTCCCAAGATTATACGCTTCTGCTCCCGAAACTTGCTCAAGTTTCTCCAGCGATTTAAGATGACCTTTAGCCAGGTCAACCACGTGGATGTAATCTCGGACACCGGTTCCATCGTGAGTGTCATAGTCGCCGCCAAAAACGGAAAGCTTTTCACGTTTACCCACGGCAACTTGTGTAACAAAGGGCATCAGGTTATTCGGTTTTCCGGCAGGATCCTCGCCAATCATTCCGCTCTCATGTGCGCCTACCGGATTAAAATAACGAAGCAGGGCAGCTTTCCAGTCAGGGTCAGATGCACAGAGATCTCTGAGGATATATTCAATTGTCAGTTTTGATTGACCATAGGGATTAGTCGCAGAGAGCCCGGACTCTTCAGTGAGCGGGGATTCTGATGGATCACCATAGACGGTTGCTGATGAACTGAATACAATTCGTTTCACGTTGTGATCAGCCATTACCTGACAGAGGTTCACGGTGCCGGCCACATTGTTTGAGTAGTAGGAGAGAGGTTTTTCAACAGACTCCCCCACAGCTTTCAGCCCGGCAAAATGGATCACGGCATCAAAGTCGTATCTGCTAAACAGATCTTCCAGGCCGGGCTTATCAAGCAGGTCAACTTTATGGAATGAGACTCTTTTACCTGTTAAGGTTTCAACTCTTTCAAGAGACGTTTTTTTGCTATTAGAAAGGTTATCCATTGCAACAACGGTGTAACCTGCCGTTAAAAGCTCAAGTATGGTGTGGCTTCCGATGAATCCCGTTCCGCCAGTGACTAATATAGTTCTCATAGATTGATGATCTGATTTTTTCTGTCGTTGATGATCTAACTGAATGATAAGACCTGTTGAAGTTTCTATTTCGCGCTTTCAGCACGCCGCTGCAACTGCGCCAAAATACTTTCGCAATACTCATCCATCTCCTTCACGTACTGCTTCTTTAAATCCTGATCAACACTGCCCGACAGTAAATCTTTAGATTTTTCGTAGATTTCGAGAAGGGGATCAAGCTTCAGCATTTTTGCCACTGGTTTTATTTTGTGGCCCGTTTTGCGGAGTGTTTCAAGATCTTCTTCCTTCAAATTTTTGCGGAAGTTATTTTTAAATTCTGTGAATGAGATAACAGACGCGTCACAAAACTCATCAACATACGATTCGTCGTTGTAAAGCATATCTCTGATTAACTGGAAATCTATTGGTTCTTTTTCGGAAGCCATAACTTATTCGTTTGCTGGTTCAGTAATATTGTGTGGTGTAGGTTTGCCATCCTTATCCATGTGGACAAATACGATTTTATCGATGCTAATGATCGTCTCCTTTGAAAATTTTTGCCGGACCACACAGCGCACTGTGATAGATGAACGGCCAAACTTTACGGTTTCCATGCCAATTTCAATGATATCACCAAGTTTGGCAGAGCTCACAAAGTTGATTTCTGACATGAACTTGGTAACGATGTTTCCCTTTCCGAGCTGACAGATTACATAGATTGCTGCCTCTTCATCGACCCAGGCGAGTACAGACCCCCCAAAAAGAGTTCCGTGAGCATTAAGATCAGTAGGTTTTATCAGTTTTCGGCTGAAAAATCTCATTGCCGGGTATTTATTTGCCATATTTTAAAAGACGTAGTGTAGTATTGATAAATTTGATTATCGTAGGTTTAAGCGATTTTAAGCGCTTACCTAAAGGATATGGTTTTTAAGATATTGTAAAATTGGGTTACACCATAACGTATTTGAAAACCGTAATAAATGGGTGTTCTGCGGAGGTTATTCGCCTGAAACCATTAGGTAATTCAAAGAAAAGGGGAGCCGTCAAATTTGATAGTTAAGCGACAAATAAAATTGTTAAAAAAGAGAAGAGAGACTAAACCGAATAGAAGTTGCTGCCGATAAGAGGTGTATATCTCATTTTATATTAAAGAAATCTAATATTTAATGTAACAAACAGGCCTCCAGATGGTCCTGTCTATAGATCATCAACCAATCGCTTCAAATTCATGAGAAAAATAGCATTTACAAATCAAAAAGGCGGAGTCGGAAAAACAACCACCACAATCAATACGGGTGCGGGACTTAGCCAGATCGGGTATAAAGTTTTGCTGGTTGATATGGATCCGCAGGCAAACCTGACTTACTCATTAAAGATCCACTCTTCAAAAATGAAGAAGAATATTTATCACATGCTGAAGGGGCAACTGTCGGCAAAAGATATTGTTATGGAGCATAATGGGTTCGATCTGCTGCCGGCCTCAATTGAACTTTCCGGTGCAGAAATGGAGCTGGTAAATGAACCGGCCCGCGAACAGATTCTTCGATCTGCCCTGAAAGAGATTGAAGATGATTATGACTTTATTCTTCTCGACTGTCCCCCAAACCTCGGTCTCCTCACATTAAATGCATTCACAGCGGCTGATGAACTCGTGATTGTGCTGCAGAGTGAATACCTGGCCCTGCACGGTTTGTCGAAACTGATGGATTTAATCAAAATTGTCCAGCAGCGCCTGAATCCTGAACTGAAAGTTGAAGGAATTGTCTGTACGCTATTCGACAAGAGGAAGAACCTGAATCGTGAAGTTGTGGGACATATCCGCGAACATTTTGGTGCCAAAGTGTTTGAAACCGTTATACGTGATAACATCGCCCTTGCTGAGGCTCCAAGCCACCATAAAACGATTTTTGAATATGACAGTCAGAGCCACGGAGCAAAAGACTACCTGATGCTTGCTAAGGAGATCAGAAACGGATATTGATCATGGGATTTAAACGAAGTTTGGGATTTTCACCGCTGGGATCTGTCAAAAGCGAGGAGTCTGAGTTTAGCTACGTGGGCGATGAACGTCCGCGTTCGGGCCGGTCCGACAGCATATTTGACGATTATAAAAGCAGCAGCAACTTATCGCTGGCCAGCTCATTCTCTGAAAAGATGAAGGCTCAAAAACGTGCTGAGGAACTTGAAAAAGAAATCAGGCCTGAAAAAAAAGTGGCCAGCTACTACCTCGAAGTCGAAACACTGGAGAGGCTGAAGCAGTGGGCCGATGAGAAAAAAGCATCCTACTCTTCGGTGGTTGAAGCGGCTATTCGTGCACATCTTAAAGTATCTGGCGCTTAAGAAGACTTTTTCGCGGGTTACCCGGAATTGTCCACCCTCACTCTCTGGTTGCCCGAAGATAGGCGACAATTGCTTTTCGAGCCAGGTTGCTCTCTCCGTATCTCTCCACTATCCATCTGTATTCAGGCATCTCCCTCGCATCATTATATTGCCGTGCATTCTCTTCTATCATCTCAAGAACCAGGTTACGAACGACCAGATCGTCAGGGTGCTCACGGACTATTTGTTGACTATACTCCTCAATTTGCGGATCAAACTCACTCTGTTTTAAAAGCTGAGTAGCGGCTCCCGGATTGCGTGCCCACAGAGGATGCAGCGGGTGCACTTCTTCAATGAGCCTGTGCAAAAACTCTAAAGATGGAGTGTCAGAAACCCCTTCATGATCCGACATAAAGCGAGTCCGTCGGTTTTCCTGTTGAATCAGGCCAAGATATGCGATATAAAGCGCGGCTCTCTGCTGCGGGTGCAGCTCAAGATCGGTAAGATGCTCTCTTATTTTGCTTCTGTACTGCCCGGCTGACCTGATATGGCTTGCGCTTCCAAGCAGTGTTATTTCTGATGAAGAGCGATTTGGTTCTTCCGGGGTTAAGCTGTATCCACTGTTGCTTTCATATGAAAGCCATGTACTGTTGATCAGTGAAAGCGGCTGGATCCACATAAAGTCTGATTCATCCGCGAAAACTAATTGCGCATTTGGGCGCCGTGCGGATGGATGTGATATCGGTTCGATATCTTTTGTATAAACTGTTTCGCTTGCAGGATCATATCTGAGCTCCACAGAATCGGCCCCGGTGGGTGGAATGATGACGCCCTCAAACGTCCTGTCCTCCCGAAGGTGAGTATGCTGCTCATCAGGCAGCGGCGCCGCGCCGCCCGTTATGCCGCGAACCTGGTATCGAATGGTATCACGATCAGCCGGAAGCATAGCGGAGATCGATCCGTCCACGTTTTCATCAAATATGATGCCCGAATGGAAATCGTATCCGTTAAAGTTACCGTACGCCCTGATCCACTCCCGGTATGACTCTTTATCAAAATGCCTGCCGTCATTCGGGTATCGGGGTACAAGACGGATGTCCATATCGATCCGGTCCTGATCAAAAACCGTGACAGGAAGAAAAAGCGACTGATGGTGGACGGCCGTTATTCGCAGCGAGTAAATACCGGGTTCGGTGAACTCAATTTCATAGTTGCCTTCTGCATCGGGCCGAATATCGCCAATCTGGTCAAACAAGTCGGACTGACCTGAAGCGTGAGGT
>CAZKIZ010000046.1:4550-13362 GCA_964552935.1 uncultured Rhodohalobacter sp.
TACAAAAGCAATTCGCTGACTATCCTTGCGGATCACCTGGCCGGTGAACTTACGCAGCGTGCACCTGATGATCCGTTTGAGCCGATTGAAATTATTGTCCCGAACCTCGATACCTCGCGCTGGCTGAAGCTGATTCTGGCCGAACGTAACGGAATTATAGCCAACTGCCGGTTTATTTTGCCGGCGGAGTGGCAGTTTCGACAGATCAGGAAAAAGTACGAACAGCTTCCATCCGTGCTGCCGTCTGATCCCGCCCCCCTGACCTGGGCGCTTTTTGATCTGCTGATGGATGATGAGCAGCGCTCCCTTTTTTCCAGGCCGGACCGGTATATCAAAGTGCAGCCGGCAGAGATGAAGGAGCAGGCGGCTATGCAGCTTGCCGGGAAAATTGCGTCGGTTTTTGACCAGTATATCGTCTACCGGCCGGAACTGATTACCGGCTGGCAGCAGGGGAGAGTCTCCGGTGATCCTGACGAACAGTGGCAGGCAAAACTGTGGAAAGATCTTGAAAAAGAGAGAAAGAAGCGCGAAAAAGGGACCGGGTATCCCAATAAAGCAGAGCTAATTCTCGAAATATCCGATGAGCTGCGCAGTGGAAGCATCAAACATGAGCAGCCGGTCTATCTGTTCAATCCCGGCCTGGTTCCGGCCCCCGTCATTCAGATGGTGAAAAATCTTTCGGATCACACCGATATATTGGTGTACAGAGTGTCTGTTCAGCAAAAGGAAAGCGGTGACGAACACAGAAACCCGCTGATGCTCGCCTATGGAGAAGAGGCTGCTGGCGTTGATGCGCTCTACAGTTTTGCAGGCGGAGAGGAGACAGAACTGTTTTCAGTGGAGAATAAAAATCCCGAAAACGTATTGCAGCATGTTCAGAAATCTTTGTTGAAGGACGAGCCGATTGGCCAATGGGAAGGTGAAGGTGAAACAGGAATTGAAATTCACTCCTGTCACACTCCGCTGAGAGAGATTGAAGTTCTGCATCAGTCACTGCTTCGCCGGTTTGAGAAAGACCCCGCCCTGCATCCGGACGATGTTTTGGTGGTCACGCCCGACCTGGACACCTATAAGCCGTTTATCCACGCTGTGTTTGGGACGGATCAGGAGGGCACGCCCCGGATTCCCTATCATGCCGGTTTTGACGGCGGGGCCGACTCCGGCATCAAACGCGTTCTGCTCCACCTGCTCGAAATCGTCGACTCCCGATATACGTTTTCGGATGTGCTTGATCTCTTCATGGAAGATGCGGTTCGTGAGCGTTTTTCGGTTTCTGAATCGGGCGCAGATCGGATTAAACGCTGGATGGAGGAGAACAATGTGATATGGGGACTGGACAAAGAGCACCGGCGTGAATCTGGCCAGCCTGAGAGTGATCTGCAGACCTGGCAATCGGCGATGCGAAGAGGGTGGAAGGGAATGTTGATGGGATCATCGGATGATCCGTTCCAGGGTGAACTTTTGCATTATGATGAAATTCAGGGTCGGGATCGCGAAGAGGACTGGTCCTCTTTTTCAGCCTATTTAAACAGGCTGAAGGAGCTCGGATCAGAAGCAAAAAGAGAGCACTCAGTACCACACTGGTGTGATTTTGTGGAGAAGATCTTAAACTCCGTCTGTTCGGCAGAATCACTGCAAAGTCGCGAAGCCGACCAGATCCGCAGGGCAGTTGAGAAAAGTCGAGAGGCGGCTGACATTGCCGGCTCAGGTAGAAAAATCTCCTGGTCGCTGTTTCGATCGCAAATTCGTAACCTGCTCCAGCTCGATTCAGCATCCACAGCGATCTTTACCCGCGGTGTCGCCTTCAGCTCCATGGTTCCGGTCCGGTCGGTACCGGCAAAAATCATTGCGCTGGTCGGGCTGAATGAATCGGATTTTCCCCGTAAGCCGAAGTCGGCTGATTTTGACCTGATGGCGAAGAATCCCGAGCCTACCGATCGGAATCGCAAAAATGAAGACCGGAACTTGTTCCTTGAATCGATTATGGCGGCCGGCAGTTTGCACTACTGCAGCTATATCGGCCGGAGCCGGGTAGATAATGAGCCGATCCCGCCGTCTCCGATCGTCAGCGAATGGATTAACAGGATCGCCGATGCGCTTGGGAAAAAGCCAAAAGAGATTGTAATGCAGGAGCCGCTCCACGGATTTTCGGCTGAAAATTTCAGACTGAGCCGCTCCTATGCCAGGACCGAATATCTGGCGGCAAATCTCATTCATGAAAAGACGGAAAAGGGTGCCGGGCTGACTATTGGGAGGCCGTTGCCGGATCAGGAGAGTACAGGCCGTATCAGCGTGGAAGAGCTGGTGCGTTTTTACTCAAATCCGTTGAGATATTTCTTTAAGTCGAGGTTCAACGCGCAGGTGAACAGCCCGGATGAGCTGAAAAAGGAGTTTACCCTGAACGGACTTGAAAAACACAGGCTGTTTGAGATGGTGTTTGGCTGGCGGCTGGCGAAGAAATCTGAGTACCAGATTTTGAATCTTCTCTATAAAACGGGATCTGTTCCGGCTGGCTGGCAGGGCGAAATGATACTGCGCGATATTATTTTGAGTGTTGATCACGCAATTGAGCTCGCAAGAGATCACGGATTTGAGCCCGAAATGACGGATGTAGATCTGACGATCGTCCTGGCTGATGATGAGGTTGGTGGCTCACTATTGAGCTATTCCACCGATCGCTTCCTGGATATTTCGACGTCGAGCTTCAGCGGAAGCAAAGTGTTCCAAAGCTGGCTGCAGCATCTTTGTGCCTCTGCATCCGGTGGATTTCCGGAGAAAGAGTCGCATTTTCTTTGTGATTTGAAAAAAGAGAAGCCGCTCTGGATAACCTTTAAACCACTTGAAGAAACAGGGAAAGAGCTCGAAAAACTAATTGACATCTACAAAAAAGGAAATCTGCAGCCTCCGATGCTTTTTCCGTCTACAGCCTATTCATTTCAAAAAGAGATCCATCGGGGAAAAGATGATCCCGATGGGAAAGCGGCTGCTGCTTTTGAAGGATCCGATTACATCCCGTTTTCAGAGAACAGGGATCTTTATTTGTCTCTGATTGAAAGCCCTGAACCGGAATTTGACCGCAGGTTTATCGATCCGGATTTTCAGCTGCTGATCGAAACAATGCTGAACCACATGGACCCGGTAAAATGAGCAAAAAACTGGATAACATATTCGATTTGAATGCGGCCCCGCGAGTTCTTGTGGAGGCGAATGCCGGTACGGGTAAAACCTATACTATTGTCGGTATTTTTGTGCGTTTACTGCTGGAACGCGAACTGGAAGTTGACCAGATACTTACGGTGACGTTTACCAAAAAAGCGACGGCAGAGCTCCGGGAGCGCATCCTGGAGAGGCTGAGAGAGTGCCTGGAAACGCTTGAGAATACCGACGTGCCGGAAAGCGGTGATCCATATCTCCGGGAAATGTACACGCGTTTCAACGATTCCCATGGTGCTGCGGAAAGACTTCGGAAGGCGATTCACAATTTTGACGACGCTCAGGTGTTCACCATCCACGGTTTTTGCCAGAAAATTCTGCAGGAAGAGGCGCTGATAGCGGGTACACCATTTGAGATGAATGTGAGCCCTACAGATCAGCTTTTACTTACCGCTGCAGACGATTTTTGGCGCCTGTTTATGCATGAGAACAGCAGCAGTGAATCGGGGCGCTACCTGATCTCCAAGATGGCTTCAATGGCTTCTTCCCCGGAAGAGCTGATCGGCGGCAATGGTATCAAGCCGCTGCTGGATAAGCGCTACGCAGAAGCTGAAGGAGAGGTTATGGATGATCCTAAAGAGTACCTGCAGGAGCTGATTGATCTGAAAGCTGAGTTGAAGAAAATGTGGGATGCGGAGAGAAGCGAAATCCTGGACATTCTACGGAATTGTGACGTCAGCAGATATCAAACCCACATCGATAAAAGAATTACATCGCTCGAGCTCTTCTTTTCCGATAAAACATTTTCCATTGATGCTCCTGATAAGCTGGAGATGTGGACGAGCGACTATCTCTACGATGACTCGAAGCTGAAAAAAAAGGGAGCTCCCGTTCCGAAGCATGACTTTTTTGATCTCACGGCTCAGTTTGAAAAAAAGATGGGGGAGATGAAGAGAGTTGAGACCACGCTTCTGAAGAATGCGTTTGAGGATATATCAGAACGGAGGAGAAAACTGTCGGCCGAATCGGAGACCAACAGCTATAACGATCTGCTGGTGAATATCCGGAATTCACTCCTTCACGAGGATTACGGACATGAGCTGGCAGAGAAACTGAAACAGCGTTATCCGATAGCGCTGGTGGATGAGTTCCAGGATACGGACCCGATTCAGTATGAGATTTTTAACGCGATCTACCCGAAAGAGAACACCACCAGCAGCCTGATGATGATTGGCGATCCCAAGCAGGCGATCTATGCGTTTCGCGGCGCTGACCTGCATACCTATTTCCGTGCAAAAAATGACGGGGTGGACAGCGAGTATACGCTGATGAAAAATTACCGGAGTACGGAAGACTATATCAAATCGGTAAACGAACTGTTCGAGACGGAGAGAGGCCCGTTTATCGAGGAGGAGATTGAGTATGTGCCTTCTGAGGCGGGTCAGGATGATCACAATGATGCGCTGGTGCTGGACGGAGAAAGAGAGTCTGCTTTAACCTTTGTAACACGGCACGGTGTGCAAGGGAGCAAAAGCCGGGCAACGGATTTTACTTTTGATCAGACAGTGCGGAAGATTGGTGAGATTCTCAGCCTGGCCGAAAAGGGAAAAGCGTTTATCGGGGATGAACCGGTACGTGCCGGAGATATTGCGATTTTGATTTCCAGGCATAAAGATGCCAAAAGCCTGAAAAGACGACTGAAAAAAATAGGCATCGATGCGGTTACAAAAACGGATCAGACAATTTTTGAAACGCTCGAAGCCACAAGACTGGAGATGCTGATGAGTGCGGTGCTGAATCCCGTCAATTCAAAAGCAATAAACGCCTTTCTGCTCTCCGGATTTTTGGGCCTGAACCTTAATGATCTTCATGAACTAACGGAGGATGACGGTGAATATCAGGACCTGTCAGATGAACTTCAGGAGCTTCAGGCAATCTGGTATCGCCGGGGATTTTACGCAATGTTTTACGAGCTGATACATCGCCGGAACAGGCTCAAAAATCTTGCTCAGCTGGATGGTGCAGAACGGGTGATTACGAACCTGTATCACCTCGCTGAACTCTGTGCAGAGGAGGAGAGAGAAAGCGAGATCGGGCCGAGGCTGCTCCACCGATGGTTGCTGCGTCAGATGGATGAAGCGGAGCGGGATGAAGAGAAAGAACTGCAGCTTGAAAGTGATCAGCACCTGGTGAAAATTATGACGATTCATTCCAGTAAAGGGCTGCAGTTTCCGCTGGTATTTTGCCCGACCCTTTGGCTCGGCAGAAAACCGGATTTCTATAAAAACAAAGTGACCCGGCCGGCCGAATATCACAAGAAAAATGATAGCACTCTCTACATAAATATTGAGCGGGAAAAAACGGAGCAGAGGATGGAGGCAGAGTTTCAATCGTCGCTCGAATCAACGGCCGAGGAGGTGCGGAAAACCTATGTTGCACTTACCCGGGCACGCTTTGCAACCTATGTTTTTTGGGAGACCCACACAGATACAATTTTTTCAGGATTAGGCGCTTCAATCATTGGCAGAGAATCAGTTATAGATTCAATTAAGAATAATTATAGCATCAAAGATGGTGGAGAAATAGACGATTCAACATTTATAGATCAATTTAAAGAGTTGTCGTCTGACAGCAGCGGCCGAATCGGGCTTGAGCTGATCAAAGAGCCGATGTTATCCACTCAACAAATATCATTTGCAGAGCAGGTTGAAGAGCAAAGCGAGCTGATGAATTACAGCGGAAGAATGGAGCTGAATATTCAGAAAAAAATGGAGAGTTTTTCATCGCTTGCAGGGCACTCTTCCGAAGCGGGCGAACCGGATTACGACCAGCTGATTGAGCGCTACACCGAAGCGCTCCGGCCACAAGATCTGCAGTCGAAAACCGGAGGATTGAATCTGTTTGAGTTTCCAAAAGGAGCCACGGCAGGTACGGCCATTCACAAACTATTTGAGCTCGGGGAGTTCGACTTTTCAACGGTTCGTAATACCGTATTTATTCAGCAGATTGAAGAGGTATTGGAAGAGTACCGGTTCGATAAAAAATGGGCCCCGCTGCTGCAGAAAATGTTAAGAAATGTTGCCGGTTCGGAAGTGCCCGGATTAAGATTGAACTCTCTGAAAAACGAAGATCAAATTCGGGAGATGGAGTTTCAGTTTGCGGCCACGCATGCAGACTCTGATCAGCTTCTGAACATAATCCGAAACGGGACGGTCGAGACTCAGAATGGCGCGGTATCGAATATGTTTCTGACCGGTTTTATAGATTTGATTGCCCGGCAAAATGGCAAATATTACATATTGGATTATAAGTCCAACTTCCTGGGTGATAGCTTCGATGATTATAGCCAGACAGACCTGGAGAGAGAAATTCACGCGAACAGTTATGATCTTCAGTATCACATCTACACGGTTGCGCTTGTGAAATACCTGCGAACCAGGATTCCGGGTTTTGATTACGATCAGCACTTTGGAGGAGCGGCTTACCTGTTCGTGAGAGGAATGAAGGCGGGAACAGGCCAGGGAATCTGGTTCCAAAAGCCGGACAGAGATGTGATAGAGAAATTGGAAACACGACTAAAGAGAAACGAAGCTTAAGGCCTAACCGACAGAATGAACAGATTTATGAAAACTCCCACACTGTTTGACAATATTGAAGATGGAGATCAGGAAAATAAAAGTTCTGACGTCAGCAACCGTTTTGACCGTCACGAGCGGGAAATTGTACGTTTCCTGGAAACTGAATACGGGGATCTGACCGAAGATGAGAAGCTGGCGGTGATGCTGACATCCCTGTTTATCCGGGACGGTCACGTCTGCATGCCTGTGGACCGAACGGTGTATGAACTGGCAGAAATTCTGGATCCCGAAGATTCAAAACTTCAGAATTTAAAGGCAGGACGTCTCGACCTCCGGAAAAGTAAAATCGTGGGAGAGCCTGGCTCAGATATGCCTTTGATTGTGGATGATAATCGTCTCTATTTTCATCGCTATTTCAAGCAGGAGCAGAATCTGAAGCATTGGATCGACCAAAAGAGTATGCAGGGGGCAGACGTTCAGCTTACCTCCATCCATAAAAAGCACCTGGATAGCCTGTTTGGCGATGACGGCGCTGAGACTAACTGGCAGAAAGTGGCGGCTGCGTTGTCACTTATCAAGCCGTTTCTAATTGTGTCGGGCGGGCCGGGAACCGGTAAAACTACAACGGTTGCACGGCTGCTGGCTCTTCAGCAGAAGTCTTCCGACAAATCGTTGAAAATAGCCCTCGCTGCTCCCACAGGTAAAGCGGCAGGCCGCATGGGGGAGGCGCTTTTTGGAGAGCTTCAAAAACTGGATCTTTCTGAAGATCAGCTACGTGATTTTCCGGCTGAAGCGCAGACCATCCACAGACTGCTCCGGGAGGTGGAAGATCGAAGGCTTTTGCCTCCGGTTCGCCGAAAAACCCTTCGATACGATATTGTTGTAATAGATGAGGCATCAATGATCGACCTTTCGTTGATTTACAGGCTGATCCGGCATTTGTCAGACAGTACAAAACTGGTGCTGCTTGGGGATAAGGATCAGCTTGCGTCAGTGGAGGCCGGTTCGGTGTTTGCGGATCTCTGCACGAAAAAAGAGAACTATTTTCATGCTGATACAATAGATTCTCTCCAGCAAATCGGACTTAATCTGCCGCACTCCGAAAGCACGGTATCCGCCAAAGATGATTCTATTGTATACCTGACAAAAAGCTATCGTTTTGATGAAAATAGCGGGATTGGCCGCCTGGCCGGTGAGGTGAAGAAGGGTATTTCTGACAAGAATTTACTGATCGATCTTTTTCGGAAGTTTGATGATGTAGAGCATATTGCTTTTAAATACGCCAATGAGGACTTCAGCACGATGAATGCAGATATTCGAAAACGAGTCAAAAAAGCGGGAGCGATCAAGGATCCTGCAGAGCTGCTGGAGTTCTGGAAGAAGTCCATTTGGCTGACGGTTCTTCGCCGGGGATTGTCGGGCTCGGAGAGGCTGAACAGGCTGACGGAGCAGGTGCTTGCCTCAACACGGAGCGTTTTTATGCAGAATGGCTGGTACCACGGCAGGCCGGTAATGATTACACGAAACGACTACGACCTTGGAATTTTTAACGGAGATCACGGAGTCTGTATCCTGGTTGATGGAGAGTACAGGGTTCATATCCAGTCGGGGTCGGGAATAAAAAAGATCAAGCCGGAGCGTCTGCTTCATTTCAGCCCCGCCTACTTTTTGACGGTGCACAAAAGCCAGGGATCTGAATTTGGAGATGTGAAGCTCCTTCTTCCCGGAAAAGAGACCCCGATACTTACCAAAGAGCTTCTCTACACCGCAATAACGAGGGCCAAATCAAACTTCACTCTTTTTGGTGAGCCGGAAATCTTTATGACGGCATCCAATAGGGTGACCGAGAGATTTTCAGGTTTGCGGTAATAGGCTGTTCGTTTTTTCAAAATCAGAACAACCTGGCAGCGTGACCACGCAGGCCCATTATTTTCTTCAGAGTCCCGATGCAGATCGCGCGCGCATGCTCACATTATCCGAACGGACATACCTTGCCCGCATAGCAGGTAGTGTCTGGTGTAGCGCCGGGGTCAGCACCGATTTGGGTGATAGGTCACTGTTCAATACTTCAATATCAAATA
>CAZKIZ010000047.1:0-13007 GCA_964552935.1 uncultured Rhodohalobacter sp.
AGCCGGCAATCCGGTGATGGGGATCTGCAACGGGTTCCAGATTCTGCTGGAAGCCAACCTGCTGCCCGGCGCTATGCTGCACAATGAAAAGCTTCGGTTTGTATGCAAGAACGTTAACATCCGGGTGGAGAGGTCAGACTCGATCTTCACAACGGGCCTGCAAAAGGGGAGTGTTCTGAATATTCCGGTCTCCCACGGCGAGGGCAACTATTTTATTGATGAGGACGGTCTGAAGGAGCTGCAGGATCGCAATCAGGTTCTGTTCAGATATTGCAATGAGGACGGCCAGCTAACCGAAGAATCGAACTTTAACGGCTCGGTTGATCATATTGCGGGAATTCTGAACAAGCAGGGAAATGTGCTTGGAATGATGCCGCATCCTGAACGGGCAATGGAAGCCATTCTTGGAAACAGTGACGGAAAAATTCTGTTCGACGCTATATTTAATGAACTCCAGATTGCCTGATTGATGGATCTTAAACTGCTGAAAAAAATCGTGGAAACACCCGGTGCCCCGGGCCACGAAACACCCATTCGAACATTTATTGAAGAGCAGGTGCAACCGCATGTGGATGAGATGTTTACCGATCCCATTGGCAACCTGATTGTCCGTAAAAAAGGGGATGGCCCAAAAGTAATGATGGCCGCCCACATGGATGAAATCTCCCTCATCACCATAAACGTGGACGATAACGGTTTTATCCGGTTTTCAACACTGGGCGGCTTCGACCCTGAAACTCTTGTTAACCAGCGCGTATGGGTTCACGGCACAAAAACCGTTGCCGGGGTAATTGGCGGAAAACCGATCCACACGCAGACTGACGAGCAGAAGAAAACGAAGACAAAACTGAAGAATCTGTTCATCGATACCGGCCTGCCCGGTGATGACGTTAAGAACATTGTGCGCGACGGCTCAACTGTAACCCGCATGGGAGAGCTGATGGAGCTGGGCGACTGCCTTACCGGTAAATCGCTCGATAACCGGATCTCTGTATTCATTTTGATTGAAGCCCTGAAAGAGGCAAAAAAATCGAATGCGGATCTCTACGCGGTTTTTACCGTACAGGAAGAGGTCGGCATCCGCGGGGCGCGGGTTGCCGCACAGCGTATTCAGCCTGAAATTGGTATCGCGCTCGACACCACCATCGCGAACGACCTTCCCGGGTCGGGCGATCATGAAGCGTGCACAAAACTTGGCAAAGGCACCGCTATTAAAGTGATGGACAAAAGCGTCATCTGCACGCCATCCCTTGTTGAGTTTCTTGAAAACCTGGCATCCGAAAACAATATAGATCATCAGCGGGAAGTTCTGACAGCCGGCGGCACAGATACCTCCGGTATGCAGTACCTGGTTGGAATCGGGAGCCATGTCTCCTGTATTTCCACACCTACGCGATATATTCACAGCACCGTTGAGACCGTTTCCAAGTCAGATGTTGAGCAGGGAATAAAGCTTGCTGCCGCCTGCATCAAATCGATCGGCGACTATACACTGTAACCCCGGTTTACCCCACACCTATGCTCAATCTTTATAGCGAAAATCTGGTAAAAAGCTACCGCGGCCGGGTAGTTGTAGATCACGTTTCGATTAACGTAAAGCAGGGCGAAATCGTGGGACTGCTCGGACCAAACGGCGCCGGTAAAACAACCACGTTCTATATGTTCGCCGGGGTGATTCGCCCCAACAAAGGAAATGTATTCCTGAACGATAAGAAACTTACAAAAAAGCCGATGTATCAGCGGGCACGGCTGGGGATCGGATACCTTTCGCAGGAGGCGAGTGTATTTCGAAATCTGACCGTTCGCGAAAACCTGGAGTCTATTCTTGAGTTTCACTCCGTTCCTAAAAAGAAGATCCGGGAAAAAGCGGATCAGCTGATTGAGGAGTTTGGCCTCGAAAAGGTAGTAAATAATAAAGGGGTAAGTCTGTCGGGCGGTGAACGCCGCAGAACAGAAATTGCGCGCGCTCTTATAACTGACCCAAAGTTTATACTGCTGGATGAACCGTTTGCCGGCGTAGATCCGATCGCCGTGGAGGATATCCAGGAAATCGTATCTGATTTGGGAAAACGAAATATCGGTATTTTTATCACGGATCATAACGTGCATGAAACCCTGGCCATTACCGATCGCGCCTACCTGATGTTTGAAGGGAAGATTTTGCGTGAAGGAACGGGCGAATCTCTTGCAGAGGACGAAGAAGCCCGGGAGCTCTATCTTGGCCGGCAGTTTAAGCTGGATCGGTACCAGAGCGATAAGTAGTTTGGTTTTTGGTTGATTGGTAACTGTTCTTGATTGCTAAGCTCTCATTCTGTCAACCTGAGTTCAATTCTGAAATTTCGAAAAAGAGGTTTAAGCTTACCAAAAAGGCATACCTTCCTGAGTTCGACACTTTTCTATAGCAGTTTTATTTGACCAATAATAATAGGTTAAATACATATAATTGCGTGTTTGGGTCTCCTGGTGATGTGCTTACATATTTATGAGACGCTGGCTAATTTTCATGGATTCTCTAAGGGAAAGGGCTGAAAGCCCGAAACAACACAGCCCCGGGCAGCGCCCGGGGTTAGGATGATTGGTGTTACCGAATCAGGCTGTAAGCCTGAGATAGAACCATTTCCGATCATTACGACATTTTTTACAGAGACAATAAAGTAGGCATCAGATTGATGGAGAAATATGATGTACTGGTGCATAACCCGGATTAATTTCGAGATTACAGGTGAAGGCATAGCTAAATAATTCAACCATAAAGATCTCTGGCTGTTGCAGGCCTTCAGCCTGCCCGGTTTATGGCCGCTTGTTACCCCGGGCGCTGCCCGGGGTTGTGTTGTTTTCAGGCTTTCAGCCTGCTCTATCATAGTATATACTGTTTCCTTACTATGGATTGTTTAGGTATCGTCACAAAATGGCGCAAAAAATACAAAAGTCATAGAACAAGCTAATGAAAGAGCGATATTTTGATATATGATGAATCTTTAGGGTGTCTCAGTGTCGAATTCAGGTGAAATTTCGAAAAAGAGGCTTAAGCTCACCAATAAGGCACACTCTGTTTTATCGTACCACTTGCATCTCTAACAAGTCAGATTCACGCTGTGTTCGCTGAGAAAAAAATTGAAATCTGCGTAAAACAGTGCCCGGATCTTCCTCCTGAACAATTGAAGAATCAATTGAATCGCCCCGCAAAGGATCCCTGCTTTGGTAAGCTGAGGTTATTAGTAAATTTCAGTTCCCATTGAAGCCTCCCTATTTGTTATATTCAGCAGTTGGCGACTCCATTTGAATATCAACCCCAACCCAATATTTTAAACTGCTATGAAAGAAACGACCGTTGAAGAGCTCAAAAAGAAAAAAGATACCGGCGATGATTTCACGCTGCTCGATGTGCGTGATCCGCACGAAGTTCACATATCAAAGATTGAGAATAGCACACTCATACCGCTTGACGACCTGCCAGGCCGCCTGGATGAACTGGATAAAGAGAGTGAGATTGTGGTGATGTGCCGCTCCGGAGCACGAAGCGCAAAAGCGTGTGAACTATTAGAAAAGAACGGGTTTGGGAATACATCGAACCTGAAAGGCGGCGTGAATGAATGGGCTAAGAACATTGATACCAGTCTGCCTGTTTATTAACTGTTTGGAAGCTGTATTACATTTGGCCAGTGATAGAGGTACTATTTCCACGCAGATTTACGCAGTGTTGAACGCTGATTTTCGCTGAGGTTTGGTGGAGAACACATCTGCGTAACTGAGCAAACAGTTAGCCTCAACAAAAAAACGCAGTGCCAAACAAAATCGACACTGCGCTTCGCGTTTCATCTTATCTTAAGCCTCTCAGAGTCGGTATTCAGTTGCCGATCTGCCTTAATTCACATTTGCTACCCAAATAAATCTGAATATGTACCGGTCCGAATCAGGGTCAACTCGTCATCTTGATCTAAATAAATAAGCAACCAATCAGGCTCTATATTGCACTCACGTGTCCCAACATAATTACCTGATAATTTGTGGTCCCGGAATTTTTCATCCAAAGGCTCGCCCTGAACCAATAGTTGGATAACTTTTTTGAAAACGTCAAAGGACTTTCCACTCTTCTTCATTTTCTTGACGTCTTTCTTGAATCTGTTTGTACGAAATATCTTTTTCATCAGATATCCAAGTCTTCAAACAACTCCTCGGGGGTATCAAATTCTTTCAGTTTTTGACCTGCTTTGGCTTCGGTAATGGCTTGATGAGTCGTTTCATTTGGTATCTTCATCTCAAATGGAAGGCCACGCTGAAGGCTCACCTGCTTAAAAAAAATCCGTATTGCTTCTGTGGTGTTCAGCCCAAGCTGATCCAGGATGTGTTCTGTTTCTTTCTTAAGTCCCGGTTCAATTCGAGCGCGAACTGTTGCAGTTTTTTTGGACATAACGGTGGATTTGGTTAATCTTAAACTAAGCGTAGCATTAATGTGCTACAATTGCAACGAGAAAGAATTTTAGCCGGCATAAATTCACCCATGCAGCAAATAGCAATATTACACAGAGCGTCCGGTTATTCTCCGCTTGATGTTTATCGATATTTTAATAGATTGGCTTAATAGGTTCTGTATTGATATATTTTGCACAAACAAAATAGACCGCTTTCTTGTGAGTAGTATCCATAATCTACAGCCACATTTAGTCCCGCTCCTATGAACAGACGCGAAATGCTCAAATATACCGCCCTTTTAACAGGTGGTGCCCTGTCCGCTTCATTTACCTCGGTTTTTTTATCCGGCTGCTCAAGGCCGGAAACAGACACCTCCCAACTTCACTTTTTTGGACCTGATGCTTTTGAACGGGTTTCTTTATTGTCAGACACAATTCTTCCGCGTACCGACAGCCCCTCCGCAACGGATGTGAACGTACACTATACAATCGACACTATGATTGGCCTGGTATTCGACACGGATTTTAAAACCCGTTTCAGAGAACAGTGGTATGAACTTGAAATTTTCCTTGACGACCGGAATTTCTTGAATTTAAGCCAAACGGAGCGGGTAGAACTGGGGCGGAGTATTGAATTGAACAACGGAGTTTGCACATCGTCCGCTAAACGTGCTTATACAGAGCTTAAACAACAGACGATTGCCTATTATCTTACAACCGAAGAAATTGGCAGAAATTTTCTCAACTACCTGCCGATACCGGGTGAATACAGACCCACTATCACCATTGATGAAGTAAACAACAGAGCATGGAGCATATAAAATGAACAGATCAGACGCACCGGAATTTGATGCCATTGTAATTGGTTCGGGAATCAGCGGCGGATATGCCGCCATGGAGCTCTGCAAAAAGGGGTATAAAACGATTGTGCTCGAGCGCGGGCGAATGGTAAAGCATGGTGAATATCCAACAGCAAATGATGATATCTGGGATCTCCCCTATCAAAACAGGGTTCCCCGTGAAGAGATTGAACAGCACTACAATAAACAGGACCGGCTGCCCTGGTGGGTTCGTCAGGATAATAAACACTGGGTCAATAAAGACGACGAATATCCGTACGAGGAGGACACGCGTTTTGACTGGATCCGGGGACACCATGTAGGTGGTCGTTCATTGATGTGGGGGCGGCACTGCTACCGCTTCAGTGATCTCGATTTTGAAGCCAATAAAAAGGAGGGGATTGGCATCGACTGGCCGATTCGATATGCGGATATTGAGCCGTGGTATGACTATGTTGAGCCTTTTGTTGGCATCAGCGGCCAGGCAGAAGGGTTAAAGCAGGTTCCCGACGGAAAATTTTTAAAACCCTTCCCCCTGAACGCGGCTGAACAGCATCTGCGGGAATCCGTAGCGCAAAAATATCCAGGCCGTGTGGTCACACCCGGGCGCGTGGCAAACCTTTCAGAATATGATCCCGAAGTGCATAAAGGGAATCGGGGACAGTGCGTGGTGCGTGACCGCTGCTGGCGCGGCTGCCCGTTCGGTGCCTACTTCAGCAGCCAGTCGGCTACTCTGCCGGTTGCCGAGGAGACTGGAAATCTTACGGTACGCCCGTTTAGTATTGTAAAAGAGATCGTTTATGATGAAGGTTCCGGAAAAGCCACCGGAGTGCGCCTGATTGATGCCGAATCGAGAGAGGAGATCGAAATTTCGGCACGGATTATCTTTAGTTGTGCCAGTACGGTGGGATCTACGGCAATTTTACTTAACAGCCGCTCAGAAGCGTTCCCAAACGGACTGGGCAATTCAAGCGGTGAGCTGGGCCATAACATGATGGACCACCATTATGGAATGGGTGCAGCGGGAATGCTGCCCAAACTGGAGGACTCCTATTACTCAGGGCGCAAGCCGGTTGGGTTTTATATCCCGAGGTTTACAAACCTGGATGAGGAGACAAAACAGAGTGATTATTTGCGCGGATTCGGTTACCAGGGATCAGCGCAGCGTATTCCCGATTATCCGGAGGGCGTGATTGGTGAAGACCTTAAAGAGATCATCTTTCAGCCGGGATCCTGGCAAATCAGGATGACCTGTTTCGGTGAGTTGCTTCCGTATCATGAGAATCGAATGTACCTCAACTTCAATAAAACGGACCAGTATGGAATACCCGTCATCACGTTTGATGCAAAACTGCGTGAAAATGAGGAGAAACTTCGCGAGCACGGGGTTCAGTGTGCGGTTGAAATGCTGGAAGCTGCAGGTTGTGTAAACATCACATCAAGCAACAACGCTACTGCAGTCGGCGCCTGTATTCACGAAATGGGCACTGCACGAATGGGGCACGACCCGAATACGAGCGTACTGAATCGCTGGAACCAACTGCATGAAGTACCTAACGTTTTTGTGACCGACGGCTCCTGTATGACCAGCGCCGGCACTCAAAATCCAAGCATCACCTACATGGCACTGACTGCCCGGGCGGTAGATTATGCCGATAATCAAATATCTGAAGGGAAGTTATAACCTTTTAACAGAGAACAGATCTGCGAGCCTCAGCGAAAAAAACGCAGTGCCGAACAAAATCGACACTGCGCTTCGCGTTTCATCTTATCTTTAAACCTCTCAGAATCGGAATTCTGCTGCTACGGTGGCTTTCATCGGCATCTGATCGCGCGGAAGCATATAGACATTGCTTCCGGTTTCACGGCCTTTTACGGCCAGCCAGTTCAGCAGATCCACATCGCCGTTTGACGGATCATCGGTAAGGTGCACTTCGTGATTCTCCTCATCATAGCGTCCCCAGCGATCTTCGCCGCGAGTGATGAATATGGTTTTAGCACGACCCATCACCGTTGACTCAATCACTTCGCTGATATTATTTGACACCTTCTCACTGTTATGCTCCGAAAATTGATCCAGGGAGCTATACATATCTTTAAGAAAATACCTTTTAATAATATCCCAGCCATGATCTTTCAATTCTGCATCTTTCAGCTCATCCGGATTGGCGTCAACAATTTCATCCATCGTCCGGCTATAGTCGTTTATGGTTTTGTAGAAGGCGATATTGTCTTCGAGACCAATCAGCACAAGTGGATCGTTCTGTTTTTTGCACTCCTCGGTTATTGATTTCTCAAGTTCTCTGAAAAACTGTTCGATAACGATTCGGCGATCTTCATCCCCTGATCCGTGCCCGAAAAACATCGCGTCATTGCCTTCTGCGCCTGTATGAAACTGCAGCTCTTTTTCCGGGGTCACTTCCAGGTATTCGTCTACACTCTCAGGAGCATCTTCAGGTGTGATATCCCGTACCTCGTTGCGTGTACATTGAAGCAGACGCGTTTTGCTTCGGCTGACGGCCAACACATTAAATGTGCCGTCCATACTTACCATTGGCAAAATCGGCGTGATCAAAAAGTGTGTGTTTACATATGCTTTCTCTTCAACACTGTAGGGTAGTTTGTAATAGCTGAAGTGATCTTTGGCCAGGTAAACAACAAGGCCGTGATCCTGATGGGTCCAGAAAAGCGGATTCTCCAGCAGATCGTGGGCAGGCTTGAGCAATTTTTCATATTCAGCCTGCTTCATGTTCATCTTTTTGAGCTGTTGCTCAACTTTTGTCAAAAGGTTTTTGAAACGTATGGGCCCCTGCTTAACCACTTCTCCCGCTTTATGTGTGGGCATCGTGACAGAGATGAGGGGGTTACCATTTTTTTCAAGAATTTCATCAACGGTTTTGTCGCTTACCATGCTTTACCTCTTGTGTTGGTTGGCGTTATGGTGTTAGTGATTGTCCTGTTAGTACAAAAAAAACTTTGCTATAATGGTTCCAACAGAACCTTCTATTTTATGTTTCAAAATAATGAGTAGCAATTTAAAAAAAAGTATCGGTCCCGGTTTATTAATGGCCGCGGCGGCAATCGGTGTATCTCACCTTGTTCAGTCTACCCGCGCCGGGGCTGAGTTCGGCTATGCGCTTGTCTGGGCTGTTTTGCTGGCCAATCTGTTTAAATATCCCTTCCTTGAATTTGGCCCGCGATACGCCATCGCAACCGGCAGGCACATGATCGAAGGGTATGCCCGAATGGGACGCTGGGCGATCTGGATCTTTATACTTTTTACCGTAGGAACTATGTTCGCCATCCAGGCTGCGGTTACGGTTGTTACCGCCAGTCTTGCCGCAGAGCTGACCGGAATAGCACTCTCTCCGGGTGCATGGAGCGCCATCATTCTGGGCATCTGCCTGCTGCTGTTAATCAAAAACAGCTATGCCGTGCTCGATGGAATCATTAAAATATTTATGGTGGTTCTGGCCATTTCAACAATCGTTGCCGTAGGGGCTGCGTTAATCCAGGGTCAGCCTCAGGATTTGACGGGTGTGCTCGCGCCTGAAATCTGGACCGTATCAGGTGTTGCTTTCCTGATTGCACTGATGGGGTGGATGCCGATCCCGATTGATGCATCCGTCTGGCACTCAATCTGGACACTTGAGCGCGCAAAGCAAACAAGCTACAATCCCAGGCTGAAGGAGTCGCTCATCGACTTCAATATCGGGTATATCGGGGCGGCGCTATTTGCGCTTGGGTTCCTGGCTCTGGGAGCGCAGGTAATGTACGGCACGGGGGTGTCGTTTGCATCGAGCGCCGGTGCCTTTTCGCAGCAGCTCATCAGCCTCTATACCGTCACACTTGGAGAATGGTCGTATCTGCTGATTACAATCTGCGCATTTTCAACGATGTTCAGCACCACATTCACCGTTACGGACACCTACCCGAGAGTCTGCAGTGAACTGATCAACCAGTTTAAGCAGGAGGGTAAAAGGAAAGGCGGCCATCTTCAGTACCGCCTGCTTTTGGTTGTGATTTCCATCTGCTCACTCAGCTTTCTGATATTTATGGGCGATCAGTTTCGACTGATGATTGATCTCGCAACAACGCTCTCCTTCATGACAGCACCGGTTCTGGCATTTATCAACTACCGGCTGATTTTTCATACAAACCTGGAAAAGCAGTACCTGCCGGCCCGCTGGCTTAAGGTGTTAGCCATTTCCGGACTGCTCTTTTTATCTGGTTTTGCCGTTTTTTACGTATACTGGATGACAGGCCTATAATACCCCGGCGCATTACAATGAAAATATCTCTGCTTTTTAGTTTTTTACTCCTTTTCCTGATCACAGATCTTCAGGCGCAGTTCTACACCACGCAGTATCGCGCACCAGGCCAAAACTGGCAGGAGCTTCGCACCGAACGGTTCAGGGTGATTTATCCTGAACGCTACCGCGATGAAGCGGAGCGAACGCTCTCTATCCTTGAGCTGGAATACGACGATATCCAGGCTCTTGTGGGTGGTGAACTCCGAAACTTTCCGTTCATACTGAACCCGGAAAACGACCGGTCAAACGGATTTGTGGCCCCGTTCAATTTTCGATCTGAGGTAGAGATTGCGCCCTTCATCGGAAAATCGCTGAGCCCGAGGTCGGGTGACTGGCTCGAGACCGTTGTACCCCACGAGCTGGTTCACGCGCTCCATTTCAGCGCCAACCCGCCATCCATTGTACGTCCGCTGGGTCTTTTCTCTCCTGATGCGCGACGATCGTTACATGCCGCAGCGCCTCTTGGCATCCTGGAAGGAGTTGCGGTTGAGCATGAAAGTCACAACACCATGCCCGCTTCAGGCCGGGGCAACTATCCATACTTCAACAATCAGCTCCTCTCTATGATGGGAGCAGACAATCCCTGGTCGATGGGTCAGTTAGTCCACACCACAACCTTTACGCCTCCATTTAACCGCCACTACATCGGGGGGTATGCGTTTGTAAACTGGCTGCAGGAAACCGAGGGAGATGATTCCATGCGCCGGGCGATACGGCGCCATTACCAGATGCCGTTTCTCGGTTTTGGATTTGCTCTCAGAACCACCACCGGGAGATGGCCCGGCACGCTTTACAGGGAGTTTATGGAGGAGCAGGCGCAAATCGAAGCAGAAAGAATGGACAACCTTTCGGTCAATACCGATGCTCTTTCCGATCCCATCCCGTTCCGGGCAACCTGCAGGCGAACCAGCCGGCCGCTGACGCTGCAGAACGGAGATGTTCTCTTTTTTGCAAGATCATGCAATCGATCTGCCGGTTTTTACCTCTCCAGATCCAAAACAGAATCCGCATCCCTGCTGCACGAAGTAAGTATTGTGGGGGATGATCACTACTCACTCACGCCCGACGGCCGTTCACTGGTCTACTCCCGCTACCATACAGACCCGATTTATGACAACCTTTTCCGGGCAGACCTCCACCTGCTCGACCTGGAATCGGGCAGCAGCAGCAGAATTACGCGCAATCTCAGGCTTGCCTCTCCATCATTTTCAGGAGGAGTGCTGTACGCTACACAAACGGTTGGAAAGATTCGAACGCTGGTTAAGGTTGATCCGGAATCAGGTAAAATTCTGCACACCTACCCGATGTCAGATCACAGTACCGTGACTGCCGTAGCACCCGGCAGCAGCGCCTCCGGTGAAATTGCTCTGTTAGGCAAAAAACACGGCGTTCAGGCGATCTGGTTTGAGGACCCCGAGACCCGGCAGCCGCTGTTTGATCGCGAACCCGATATTGTTTTTGAACGCGCCTCGATTTTTGATCCGAACTGGTCGCCCGATGGCGAACGGCTGATGTTTACCGCTGACGCAGGAGGGACCATGAACCTGTATGAATATAACACCGCCAGCCGTGAGGTACGCCAGCTTACCGACAGCCGCTACAGCGCATTTGAAGGGAGTTATGATCCTCATCGAGAGAGCATAACCTATGTGATTCAGCGTGAAGATGAACAGCTTTCAGTCAGACTGGATGAAGGGCAGACGTATGGCCGGCAGCTGAACCCAAACGAATGGAGCGTTTCCCCGGTCGTTCGGCAGGATCTTGACAGAACTCTTTTAAACCGCGATCAAGAAGCCGACAGGTCGGGATGGACTCAATCATCCTACAGTACGGGACTGGGCTGGCTAAAGCCGAGAATCTGGCTGCCCACCGCTGAGCGCATTATTGAAAGTGCGGACCGGATCGGGATATCTATCGACAGCGCAGACCGGATGAGCCGGCATGCCTATTCCCTTGAGGTGAGTCGCTTTGCCGGCGCATTCTGGTTCGACGGCACATATCGATATACAGGACGCTATCCCGGGTTTCAACTGAATGCCTTCAATCGACCCTCCATCAACACGTTCAGGATTCAGGGCGAAGAGGGAGAAGAGTCACTGCTGTTCAGCACAATTGGTCAGCGCAGAGGTGGCACTCTGTCGGTACCGTTTCGGTATCGGATTGAGCAGAATGTGCGCTTTAGCTCATTTTTAGTTGAACCGCTCTTCACCGTTTCACAGACCCGCTTTTCCACGCTTTCCGATGCACGGGTATTACTGTCTGAATTTGACGGTTTACTCTACACCGCCGGCATCAACACGGTGCTGAACTACAGGCTTCGTCAGCACACCCGCGACGTGCAGCCAAACAGCGGGCTCCAGCTATTTACGCAGACCCGCTACGGCTTGAACTCGGTGCCCTTTACGCTCCAGCTGCCTGACGGGCCTGCAACAAGTACATTTTCTCAACGGAAGGGATTTCGCGCCGGGGCAACCGGTTATGCAGCCCCGCTTCAGCGGTACAATCAGTCACTCCGGGTATCTCTGCAGGGGTATACACAAACTACCGCACCGGTATTTGACACGCAGTCGGTTATTTCAAACCTGTTTGAAACGCTCCCGGCAGCCGGCGCAACAAACATCGGTATTTTGGATACCCGGTATACCATTCCTCTAGTCTATCCGGATGACGGAGGTTTTTTGCTCCCCGTTTATTTATCGAATATTTATATGGTCCTCTTTTCACAAACAGTGGCAGATTTGAATCGTGTCTCATCCGATGCCCGAACACTGTTTGGAGCGGGCGTCCGCACCCGGTTTAAGCTTGGAAATCTTCAGCTGGACCTCGGAGTTTCGATTGGCTGGGAGCCTGCTCGCAATGAGGTTAACTATCTGATCGGGAATTTTTGAAAGATATATTAATCAATAGCCCTGCATCTGAAAAAATATTTACCCTACCACTCTCTCAGTTATTTACAGTGATTTAAAAACTCCATAATTTCATTTTAGGCTTACCTATAACGAGATCCGGGATCAATTTTCGGGGAGAATCAGATGTATACCAAATTCCTTTTTTCGCTTTTAATTACACTTATCCTTTCTGTTCAGCAGCTTTTTTCGCAAAGCATCTATACAAACAAGCCAGGAAGCAGCTTCATCGCCGGTGTTGGTCTTTCAACGAGTACATTTGAGCTGAATGGCAGATCACTTACGCTGGGCGCATCGCCCACCCGCGGGACAGACTTTGCATTTGTAGTAACAGAATTTGAGGGAAAGTTAGATGGTTATTATCCATACTCTTTCCGAAATATTGGCGGCAGCGTGACATTCTCCCCATTGAAGCAGTGGGAAGAATCACCACTTACAATTCAGACGATTATCGGAGGAACAAAAACAACCTCCGATGTGATGGGCGTTCAAAAAGGACTATCTGGTTTTATCGGAGCATCGGCGGTCCGTGAGCTG